>NZ_JBHWIO010000001.1:113260-150076 GCF_042732075.1 Kitasatospora sp. NPDC059812 | reverse complement strand
CACCCGCGCCCCCCTGCGCCCCCCCCACGACCATCCGCCACCCCCCCCCCCCCCCCCAGCCCCCCGCCCCCGCCCCGACCGCCGCCCGCGCCGTCTCCCCCACCGGCCGCACCCGCACCACCCCCGCCACCGACGCCGCCCTCTCCCGGCTGCGGTTCGGCGTCGCCTCCTGCGCCAACTGGGAGGGCGGCTACTTCTCCGCCTACCGCCACCTCGCCGCCCGCGGCGACCTGGACGCCTTCCTCTTCCTCGGCGACTACATCTACGAGTACAAGACCGGCGAGTTCTGCGCCCGCGGCACGGTCGTGCGCCCGCACGCCCCCACCCACGAGATCGTCACCCTCGCCGACTACCGCACCAGGCACGGCCAGTACAAGACCGACGACGACCTCCAGGACCTGCACGCCAAGCTCCCGACCATCGCGATCTGGGACGACCACGAGTTCGCCAACGACGCCTGGTCCGGCGGCGCCGAGAACCACACCCCGGGCACCGAGGGCGCCTGGGCCGACCGGATGGCCGCCGCCAAGCAGGCCTACTTCGAGTGGATGCCGGTCCGGCCCTCGATCGCCGGCACCACCTACCGCCGCCTGCGCTACGGCAAGCTCGCCGACCTGCACCTGATGGACCAGCGCTCGTTCCGCTCCCAGCAGGCGAAGACGGGCAGCGGCGCCGTCGACTCGGCCGACCGCACCCTCACCGGCCGCGCCCAACTGGACTGGCTCAAGGCCGGGTTGTC
The DNA here is from genome assembly GCF_042732075.1 of Kitasatospora sp. NPDC059812. Lineage (NCBI taxonomy): Bacteria > Bacillati > Actinomycetota > Actinomycetes > Kitasatosporales > Streptomycetaceae > Kitasatospora > Kitasatospora sp. NPDC059812. Next base: position 149,337 of record NZ_JBHWIO010000001.1, on the reverse strand, counting down.
CGCCTCCGACACCACCTGGCGACTGATCGGCAACGAGGTGATGATCTCCCCGGTCGCCTTCCTCTCGCTGCCCGACTACCTGCTGCGCCCGCTGGCCAAGCTGCTCGGCCTGCCCGGCGAGGGCGTGGCGGTCAACCCCGACCAGTGGGACGGCTACACCCACGACCGCCGCGAGCTGCTCGGCCACCTCAAGACGAACGGCATCACCAACACCGTCTTCCTGACCGGCGACATCCACTCCGCCTGGGCCGCCGACGTCCCGAACGAGGCCGCCACCTACCCGCTGTCCGGCAGTGTCGCCACCGAGTTCGTGGTCACCTCGGTGACCTCCGACAACGTCGACGACCTGCTGAAGGTCGCCCCGCAGACCGTCTCGCTGGCGGCCGGCACCGCGATCAAGGCGGCCAACCCACACGTCAAGTGGGTCGACCTGGACTCGCACGGCTACGGGGTCCTGGACATCACCCCCGAGCAGACCCAGATGGACTACTACGTCCTCTCCGACCGCACCCGCAAGGACGCGACCAGCAGCTGGTCCCGCTCCTACCGCACCCGCACCGGCACCCAGCGGATCGAGCGCGCGAACGCCCCGATCGCCTGACCCCCGCCCCGGTCACCCACCCCGGGCCCGCAGCACAACGGCCCTACGACACCACGTCCTTGCGCGCGAACCCCCGGAACGCCAGCGCGAGCAGCACCGCCGCGTACGACAGCGACAGCGAGACGCCCTGCACCATGCCGCCCCACTCCAACTGCGGCTGCAGGGCGTCCGCCCAGGCGTACTGCCAGTGCGCGGGCAACCACTCCCGCAGGCCCCCCAGCGCCGTGACGGCGTCCAGCACCCCGGTGATGATCGACGCGAACACCGCCCCGCCGACGGCGCCCAGCGGCGCGTCCGTCGCCGTGGAGAGCCAGAACGCCAGCGCGGCGATCACGATCTCGGCGAGGAACACGTACGCCGCCGCGACGGCCAGCCGGGGCAGCGCCTCCCCGGCCGAAAGGCTGGCCCCGGTGGGCAGTTTGAGGTCCCCCCAGCCGTACGCGGCGGTGCCGACGACCAGCCCGATCAGCGGCAGCATCGCCACCGCCACCGCCGAGAACGCCAGCCCGACCGCGAACTTGCGGGCCAGCAGCCGGGCCCGGGGCACCGGCGCGGCCAGCAGGTAGCGCAGCGAGGACCAGCTCGCCTCGGAGGCGACCGTGTCGCCGCAGAACAGCGCCACCGGGATGACCAGCAGGAAGCCGGTGCCCACGAACAGCATGGTGGCGGCGAAGTTGGGCCCGGACGCGGTGGCCAGGTCGATGAAGGTGGTCCGGTCGGGGCGGCTCGGGGTGCCGCCGATCTGGAACGCGGCCAGCATCACGAACGGCAGGGCGGCCAGCACCGCACCGATCACCAGGGTGCGGCGCCGCCGCAGTTGGCGCATCGCCTCCACCCGCAGCGGCAGCGTCCGGCCCGCCCGGTACCCCTCGGCGTGGTCCGCCGACACGACGCCGCTCACGCCACCGCTCACGCCATCACCCACCTCGCCGCTCACCTCACTGCTCACGCCACCGTTCGCACCCCTGCTCACGCCGCACCTCCGATCAACGACAGGAACGCGTCCTCCAGCCGCCGCTGCGGCCCGGCGCTCTCCACCGGCACACCGAGGCGCACCAGTTCGGCCAGCAGTTCGTGCGCCGCCAGCCCGTCCAGGCGCACCAGCAGCCCGCCCTCGACGGCCTCCGCCGAGCCGACCCCGGCCAGCGCGCCGACCTTCTCGACGACCGACCCGGGCTCGTACCCGGCGGGCACGCCGAGGAACAGCAGCTCGCCCGCGCCGACGATCTCGCCGACGGCGCCGGTGGTGATCAGCCGCCCGCGGTCCATCACCACCAGGTCCGTGCAGCTCTGCTCGACCTCGGCGAGCAGGTGGCTGGAGACGATGACGGTGCGGCCGGCGGCGGCGTACCGGATCATCACCTCGCGCATCTCGCGGATCTGCGGCGGGTCGAGCCCGTTGGTCGGCTCGTCGAGGATCAGCAGGTCCGGCATCCCGAGCATGGCCTGGGCGATGGCGAGCCGCTGCCGCATGCCCTGCGAGTAGGTCCGCACGGCGCGGTCGAGCGCCTCGCCGAGACCGGCGATGGCCAGCGCCTCGTCGAAGCGGGCGTCCTCCTCCGGCCGGCCGGTGGCCTGCCAGTACAGCCGCAGGTTGGCCCGGCCGGTGAGGTGCGGCAGGAAGCCCGCGCCCTCGACGAAGGCGCCGACCCGGGAGAGCACCGGCGCACCGGGGCGCACCAGGTGGCCGAAGATCCGGATCTCGCCCGCGTCGGGCCGGATCAGGCCCATCAGCATCCGCAGCGTGGTGGTCTTGCCGGCGCCGTTGGGCCCGAGCAGGCCGAGCACCTGCCCCTGCTCCACCCGGAAGCCCAACTCCCGTACGGCGTAACGGTCCTGGGCGCCCTTGTAGCGCTTGCTCAGGCCGGTGATCTGCAACGGCACCCCGGCCAGCGCCGGGTCGTACGCCGGCCCGTCGCCCGCCCCCCGCCGACGGCGGCGCAGCAGCCGGGGCGACAGCACCAGGCCCAGCGCCACCACGACGGCCGCCAGCGGCAGCAGCCAGGTGCGCGCGGGCAGCGGCGTGGCCTCGGTGACGAGTTCGTCGTCGGTCGGCACGGTGAGCGCCCCGGCCGGCGCGACCCGGTAGGTGGCGGGCTCGACGGGCGAGGCGTACGCGAGGTCGGTGGCGGCCAGCACGAGCCGCAGCCGGTGCCCGGTGGCGAAGGTGTGGTCGACGGCGGGCAGCGCGACCGTGACGGTGCGGCCCGCGTCGGCGCCGGTGACCCGCAGCGGGGCGGCGAGCTGCTGCGGGAGCACGGCCTTGCCGTCCGGGCCCACGTCGTACAGCTTGGCGAAGAGCACCGCGTCCGGCCGGTCGGCGTGCACCTGGACGGGCACGGTGGGCTGCCCGGTCAGGTGCAGCGGCTGGCCCAGCGGCGCGGAGTCGAAGGCGGCGTGCTGGCCGGGGAAGTCGAGCGACAGCCCGGCGCCGAGCGAGGCGGCCTGGCTGAGTGCCCCGATCCCGGGCAGCGTCGAGATCCCGGGCGGGGCGCCGCCGGGCGGGTTGGCGATGGTCTGCTCGCCGCCGGCCAGTTCGACGCCGTGGGAGCCGGTTCCGTCCAGGCCCGGGTAGCGGTCGGCGGAGGCGCCGCGCAGCACGGCCTGGAAGCCGGTGGAGTCGACGCCCCCGGTGCGGGTGACCCGGAACGCGGGGCCGGTGTCGTCGCCCTGCCCCTTCAGGTAGTGGTCGAACCAGGCGGTCACCCGGTCGTCGACCCGGGCGCTGGTGTCGGTGCCGCCGTCGTGCCCGCCGGCGAACCAGTCCACCGAGACGGGCGCGCCGTTGGCCGCGACGGCCCGGGCGATCCGGTCGCCCTGGTCGAGCGGGAACAGCGAGTCCTGCTGGCCCTGCACGACCAGGGTGGGCGCCTTGAGCTGCGCGGCCACCGAGGACGGGCTGGAGCGGTCCAGCAGTGCGACGGCCTCCGGGTCGGCGTGCCCGGCGGTGGCGACCCGGTCGTACATCTGGCAGAGCGACTCCAGGAACCGCCCGCAGCCGACCGGCCCGCCCGCGGCGTCACCGCCCTGCCCGGAACCGCCCTGCCCGGGAGCGCCCTGCCCCGGCCCGGCCCCGCCGCCGCCGCGCGGCGCGCCGCCGGAGGGGCCGAGGTCGCCGGCCGCGCCGGTGGTGAAGAAGATCCCGGCCCAGAGCTTCTTGAACACGCCGTCGACGGCGCCCGAGCCCTGCACGCCCTGCGGGAACAGCGCGTCGGCCAGGTTCCACCAGGTGATCTGGGTGGCCACCGCGTCGATCCGGTGGTCGTACGCGGAGGCCAGCAGCGAGACGGCGCCGCCGTACGAGGCACCGGTGATGCCGACCCGGGGGTCGCCGGGCCCGTCGAGCTGCACCTCGGGCCGCTGGGCCAGCCAGTCCACCAGGTGCTTGACGTCCTCGACCTCGCGGTCGGGCGCGTTGAGGCCGATCTTCCCGCCCGAGTGCCCGAAGCCGCGCGCCGACCAGGTCAGCACCGCGTAGCCCTGTCGGGCCAGCTGCTGGGCGCGTTCGCGCTCGCCGTCCTTGGAGCCGCCGAAGCCGTGCGCGAGCAGGACCGCCGGGCGCGGGGTGCTGCCGGTGGTGAAGAAGGAGGTGTCCACCTGGACCTGCTGGTCACTGCCGGGGGTCTCCGGCATGGCGAGGAAACGGTCCTCCTGATGGACCGCCGGCTCACCGCCGGACGCCACCGTCGCCGTACCCGCCCCGGCCACCACCACCAGGGCCACCGCACCGGCCACCACCCTGCGCCGCACCGTCGTACCCCGGCTGCGCCACCGGCGCCACGCCCCACCGAACTCCATGGGGGCTGATCGTATCCGCCCCCCGGGTAGGCGTCCGATAAGGCCACCGCCGAAGCCGCCGCTTGCGCCCTGTTCACCCCGTTGCGTCCGGGTACCGCACGGGAAAACGGAGATCCCCGCACCCCGTCAGGGGCACGGGGATCCGCACGGCCGGGCCCGAAGCCCTACAGCACCCGCGTCATCGTCCGATGCGGTATCCCCGCGGACTCGTACACCGGGCCCTCGGCCGTGTACCCCAGCCGCTCGTAGAACCCCAGCGCCCCCACCTGCGCGTGCAGTTCCACCTCGACGGCCCCGCGGTCGAGCCCGGCCGCCTCGATCGCCCGCACCAGCTGGGCCCCGAGCCCGGTCCCCCGGGCCGCCGACACCACCGCGAGGCGTCCGAGCAGCACCCGGCCCTCGACACCCCCGGTGAGCTTCAGCGCCTGCTCCCCGAAGATCAGCCGTGCGGTCCCGAGCGCGGTCCCGTCCGCCGCCACGGCCAGCAGGTGCACCGAGGTCGCGTCGTACTCGTCGTACTCCAGTTCCTCCGGCACGTGCTGCTCGACGATGAACACCTCGCGCCGCACGTCCCGCACCAGAGTCAGGTCCGCGGCGCCCGCCGCGGTCCGGATGGCCGCCGTCATCTCAGCTCTCCGACGAGATGATGTCGAGCGCCTTGCGCAGGTCGGGCGAGTACTCGCTGGAGAACTCGACCCACTGCCCGTCCGCCGGGTGCTCGAAGCCGAGCGACACGGCGTGCAACCACTGCCGGGTCAGCCCGAGCCGCTTGGCCAGCGTCGGGTCGGCGCCGTAGGTCAGGTCGCCCACGCAGGGGTGGCGCAGCGCGGACATGTGGACCCGGATCTGGTGGGTGCGCCCGGTCTCCAGCTTGATGTCGAGCAGCGAGGCCGAGCGGTAGGCCTCGACCAGGTCGTAGTGGGTGACGGACGGCTTGCCGTCCTTGGTCACGGCCCACTTCCAGTCCGAGCTGGGGTGCCGTCCGATCGGCGCGTCCACGGTGCCGCTCAGCGGGTCCGGGTGCCCCTGCACGAGGGCGTGGTAGCGCTTCTCGGTGATCCGGTCGTGGAACTGCCGCTTGAGGTCGGTGTACGCGCGCTCGGACTTGGCGACGACCATCAGCCCGGAGGTGCCGACGTCGAGCCGGTGCACGACGCCCTGGCGCTCGGCGGCGCCGGAGGTGGAGATCCGGTAGCCGGCCGCGGCGAGCCCGCCGATGACGGTGGTGCCGGTCCAGCCGGGGCTGGGGTGCGCGGCGACGCCGACCGGCTTGTCGACGAGCACGATGTCCTCGTCGTCGTGGACGATCCGCATGCCCTCGACCGGCTCGGCGATGATCCGCACGGGGGCGGCGGGGGCGGGGATCTCGACCTCCAGCCAGGAACCGGCGGTCACCCGGTCCGACTTTCCGGCCACGGCGCCGTCGAGCGTCACCTTGCCGTCGGCGGCCAACTCGGCGGCCTTCGTCCGGGAGAAACCGAACATCCGGGCGAGGGCGGCGTCGAGGCGCTCGCCCTCCAGGCCGTCGGGTACGGGGAGGCTGCGGATCTGCGCTGCGGTACTCACCCGTACGAGTATGCCGGAACCGCGGCCCTCCGCCGCCCGCCCGACCGCCCGGGGCCCCTGCTACTCGGTCTTGCCGCCCTGCTGGTGGACGGTGCCGTCCGGGTTGCTGCCCCGGAAGGAGAGCAGCACGACGAGGATTCCGCCGCAGACGATCGCCGAGTCGGCGAGGTTGAAGACCGCGAAGTGCTGGACGGAGATGAAGTCGACGACGTGCCCGCGGAAGACGCCCGGCGAGCGGAACAGCCGGTCGGTGAGGTTGCCCAGGGCTCCGCCGAGCAGCAGCCCGAGCGCGATCGCCCAGGGCAGGCTGTACAGCCGGCGGGCGATCCGCCAGATCACCACGATGACGGCCGAGGCGATCATCGTGAAGACGACGGTCAGCGCCTGCCCCATGCCGAAGGCGGCGCCGGAGTTGCGGATGACCTGGAAGGTGACGACGTCCCCGATCACCTTGATCGCCGCGTGGTTCTCCAGCCGGGCCACGACCAGCAGCTTGCTGCCGAAGTCGATCAGGAAGGCGAGCAGCGCGACGACCATCAGCACGCCGATCCGCCGACGGCCCTTCGGCGCCTCCGCCGCGGCCGGGGCGGTCGCCTCGGCGGGCTCGGCAGGCTCCGCGGGCTCGGTGGGCTCGGCCACGGCCACCTCCACGGCTTCGGCGGGGGTCGGGACGGCGTCGTCCCGCGTCTGGGGGGAACCTTGCGTACTGATGATCCGCTCCGCTGCCGGTGGAGCTCCCCCGGTTGGAGGTGGGGGAGGGTGGGCCCATGGTCGCCGTACCGGACACCTCCGAACCGGACGTGTCCCAGGATTCAGGCGACGTTACGGGGTCGAGCGTACGGCAAGCCCGACCCCCTGCGCCGCCCCGGTCGGCCGCGTCAGCGGCGTTCCTGCTTGGCCTTGCACTGCACGCAGAGCGTGGCCCGGGGGAAGGCCTGCATCCGGGCCTTTCCGATGGCCTGCCCGCAGGACTCGCAGGTGCCGAAGCCGACGCCCTCCAGCCTGGTCAGGGCCCGCTCGGTCTGGGCGAGGCTGTCCCGGGCGTTGTTGGCGAGCGCGAGTTCGCTCTCCCGCGAGATGTTCTTCGTACCGGCGTCCACCTGGTCGTCACCGGCTCCGTCGTTGGAGTCACGCATCAGGCCGGAGATGGCCGCCTCGGCGGCGTCGATCTCGTTCTGCAGCCGCTCCAGCTCGCTGATGAGCTCGGTGTGCAGCTCGTGGACCTCGTCGGTGGTCCACGGGTCCTCGCCGGGCCGGACCGGCAGCGTGGCCGGGTCCACCGACTCGGCGCCGCGCGGCACGGTGACGGTGTCGGTGCTGCTCTTCTGCCGTGCGGTAGTGGTCACGGTCCCCTCCCCTGGATCGGCCGCCACGGCCTTGCGTGCCCGCTTGGTGGCGGTACCCGCGCCGGTTGCCTTCTCAGCCATGGCTTCGACCCCATCTACGAACGAATCGAGCCGCCGGTTCCCGGCGGCCTCCAGTGCCGGAACGATAATCCCGATCAAAACCGGTCACAACATGACATTCCGACGCCCCATGATGATCCCACCCAGGCAGTCGCCCCAGCCGCCACGCCCCGCGCGCTGACCAGACTTGTGCCCAGATCACCCCCGCCTAACCACCACCGCCGCCGGCCCCGGAGCGCCCCGGCCGTCCACCGCGGGGAAAAACGATTTGGACAAACCGACTCACCCGGCCGATACACTGGCCCTGCAAGGCGCAGATGGGACGAGTACCGACGTACGCAGCCACCAGCGACCCGGGGACGGTGCGAGCCCGGGGGTGTGCACGGCGGGAAGATCACCCCGGAGCCGCCGGAAGAACGGCCGCCCGCCACCGCGCGGGACGGCCCACTAGACCCGGCAGCAAGCCCAAACAAGAGGGCCGCAGCAGCACCGCGGCCAAGGAGGGTGGTACCGCGGGGCGGCTCGCCGTCTCGTCCCTCCGTCGGATCCCGTTCACATCCGCCGGAGGTATGACGCCCGCGATGAGCACCTACAACTCCGTCCCCGCACAGGTGGACCTGCCCGCCCTCGAACACCAGATCCTGTCGTTCTGGCAGGACAACAAGATCTTCCAGCGCAGCCTGGAGCAGTCCGAGGGCCGCCCCGAGTGGGTCTTCTACGAGGGCCCGCCGACCGCCAACGGCATGCCCGGCGCCCACCACATCGAGGCCCGCGTCTTCAAGGACGTCTTCCCGCGCTTCCGAACGATGAAGGGCTACCACGTCGCCCGCAAGGCCGGCTGGGACTGCCACGGCCTCCCGGTCGAGCTCGCCGTCGAGAAGGAGCTGGGCTTCTCCGGCAAGCAGGACATCGAGGCATACGGCATCGCCGAGTTCAACGCCAAGTGCCGCGAGTCGGTGACCCGCCACACCGACGCCTTCACCGAGCTGACCACCCGCATGGGGTACTGGGTCGACCTCGACGAGGCCTACCGGACGATGGACCCGTCGTACGTCCAGTCCGTCTGGTGGTCGCTCAAGCAGATCTTCGACAAGGGCCTGCTGGTCCAGGACCACCGGGTCGCCCCCTGGTGCCCGCGCTGCGGCACCGGCCTGTCCGACCACGAGCTGGCCCAGGGCTACGAGACCGTCGTCGACCCCTCGGTCTTCGTCCGCTTCCCGCTGACCAGCGGCCCGCTGGCCGGCCGGGCCGCGCTGCTGGTCTGGACCACCACCCCGTGGACCCTGGTCTCCAACACCGCCGCCGCCGTCCACCCGGAGGTCACCTACGTGGTGGCCACCGACGGCGAGGAGAAGCTGGTCGTCGCCGAGCCGCTGCTCGCCAAGGCCCTCGGCGAGGGCTGGGAGGCCACCGGCGAGTCCTTCACCGGCGCCGAGATGGAGCGCTGGGCCTACCGCCGCCCGTTCGACCTGGTCGAGATCGAGAACGCGCACTACGTCCTCAACGCGGACTACGTCACCACCGAGGACGGCACCGGCATCGTCCACCAGTCGCCCGCCTTCGGCGCGGACGACCTCGCGACCTGCCGCAAGTACGGCCTGCCGGTGGTCAACCCGGTCCTCGCCGACGGCACCTTCGCCCCCGAGGTCCCGCTGGTCGGCGGCCAGTTCTTCAAGAAGGCCGACGAGGCCCTGGTCGCGGACCTCAAGGAGCGCGGCCTGCTCTTCCGCCACCTCCCGTACGAGCACAGCTACCCGCACTGCTGGCGCTGCCACACCGCGCTGCTCTACTACGCGCAGCCGTCCTGGTACATCCGCACCACCGCGGTCAAGGACGCCCTGATCCGGGAGAACGAGGCCACCAACTGGTACCCGGAGACCGTCAAGCACGGCCGCTTCGGCGACTGGCTGAACAACAACATCGACTGGGCGCTCAGCCGTAACCGCTACTGGGGCACCCCGCTGCCGATCTGGCGCTGCGAGGAGGGCCACCTCACCTGCGTCGGCTCGCTGGCCGAGCTCTCCGAGCTCACCGGCACCGACCAGAGCGAGCTCGACCCGCACCGCCCGTACATCGACGACGTGACCTTCGCCTGCCGCGAGTGCGGCGGCGCCTCGACCCGGGTCCCCGAGGTCATCGACGCCTGGTACGACTCGGGCTCGATGCCCTTCGCCCAGTACGGCTACCCGTACCAGAACAAGGAGCTGTTCGAGAAGCGCTACCCGGCGCAGTTCATCTCCGAGGCGATCGACCAGACCCGTGGCTGGTTCTACACGCTGATGGCGGTCGGCACCCTGGTGTTCGACAAGAACAGCTACGAGAACGTCGTCTGCCTGGGCCACATCCTGGCCGAGGACGGCCGCAAGATGTCCAAGCACCTGGGCAACATCCTGCAGCCGATCCCGCTGATGGACCAGCACGGCGCCGACGCCGTCCGCTGGTTCATGGCCGCCGGCGGTTCGCCCTGGTCGGCCCGCCGGGTCGGCCACGGCACCATCCAGGAGGTGGTCCGCAAGACCCTCCTCACCTACTGGAACACCGTCGCCTTCCAGGCCCTGTACGCCCGCACCGCCGGCTGGTCCCCCTCGGCGGCCGATCCGGCCCCGGCCGACCGCCCGCAGCTGGACCGCTGGGTCCTCTCCGAGCTGAACACCCTGGTCCGCGAGGTCGACGCCGCCTTCGAGGCGTACGACACCCAGCGCGCCGGCAAGCTGCTGTCCGGCTTCGTCGACGACCTGTCCAACTGGTACGTCCGCCGCGGCCGCCGCCGCTTCTGGCAGGGCGACGCGGCCGCGCTCGCCACCCTGCACGAGGCGCTGGAGACGGTCACCCGCCTGATGGCCCCGATGACCCCGTTCATCACCGAGCAGGTCTGGCAGGACCTGGTCGTCCCGATCGCCGCGGACGCCCCGGCCTCGGTCCACCTGGCCACCTGGCCGCAGGCGGACGAGTCGCTGATCGACGCCGACCTCTCCCGGCACATGGCGCTGGTCCGCCGCCTGGTGGAGCTCGGCCGGGCCACCCGCGCCGAGTCCGGCGTGAAGACCCGTCAGCCGCTGTCCCGCGCGCTGATCGCCGCCCAGGGCTGGGACGAGCTGCCCGCCGACCTGCGCGCGCAGATCGCCGAGGAGCTCAACGTCTCCACCCTGGAGTCGCTCGCCGAGGTCGGCGGCTCGCTCGTCGACACCAGCGCCAAGGCCAACTTCCGCGCCCTGGGCAAGCGGTTCGGCAAGGGCGTGCAGGACGTCGCCAAGGCGGTCGCCGCCACCGACGCCGCCCGCCTGGCCGCCGAACTGCGCGCCGACGGCGAGACCTCGGTCGAGCTGAACGGCGAGCAGGTCGCCCTCTCCCCGGACGAGGTGATCATCACCGAGACCCCGCGCGAGGGCTGGGCCGTCGCCAACGAGTCCGGCGCCACCGTCGCCCTCGACCTGGCCATCACCCCGGAGCTCAAGCGGCTCGGCGTCGCCCGCGACGCCATCCGCCAGATCCAGGAGGCCCGCAAGAACTCCGGCCTCGACGTCGCCGACCGGATCGTCCTGCGCTGGCGGGCCACCACCGAGGAGACCGCCGAGGCCATCGCCGAGCACGGCCCCCTCGTCGCCGAGGAGGTCCTGGCCACCGACTTCGCCGCCGGCACGGCCGACTGGGACTCCGAGACCTTCGCCGACGAAGCCCTCGGCCTCGCCTTCCAGCTCCGCAAGGCCTGACCCGCTCCGAAGCCGCCGTCACCCCACCCGGGGCGACGGCGGCTTCGCCGTACCCACGCGCCCCTGAAGTGGCGTCACCACCCCGCGCGCGCCCATCCCCCGCCCCCGTCCGCACCACAGCAGAGCGCCCCCTGTTCGACCCGTGGGTCGAACAGGGGGCGCTCTCAAAAGGCCGTGCTACAACCTCAGTTGTCGCCGTCCTCGTCGATCAGGAAGCCCCGCATCGGCGCCGGAGCCTGCTGCATCGGCTGCGGAGGCTGCGGGCGGACGGCCGCCATCGGCTGCGTCATCCCGGCCGGCTGCATCTGCGGCGCGCCGGTGTTGCCACCGGACGCCTGGCCGCCGAAGCTCGGCGCCGGCGGGTTGCCGCCGAAGGAGCTCTGCCCACCGAACGACGGCGCGTTGCCGCCGAAGGCCGGCTGGTTGCCACCGAAGGCCGGGGCACCGCTCATCGCACCGGCACCGGCCGGAGCCATCGACGAGGCCGCCGGCGGCAGCGACGCGGTGGCGGGGATCCGCGGCGGGGCGAGCGAGTCGTCGGCCTGCGACTCCAGCTGGCGCAGCTGGGTCTCCAGGTACGACTTCAGGCGCGTCCGGTACTCGCGCTCGAACGCCCGCAGGTCCTCGACCTTGCGCTCCAGCGTGGCGCGCGCGGACTCCAGCGAGCCCATCGCGACGCGGTGCTTCTCCTGCGCGTCCCGCTCCAGGGCGTCGGCCTTGGCACGGGCGTCCCGCTCCAGGCCCTCGGCGCGGCTGCGAGCCTCGCCGACGATCTTGTTGGCCTCGGAACGGGCCTCCGAGATCGCCTGGTCGGCGGTCTGCTGAGCGAGCGCCAGAACACGGGCGGCACTGTCGCCACCGGGGCCCTGCTGCTGCATGGGGGCGCCGAGCGGGCCGCCCATCTGCTGCTGCGGCGGGCCGCCCATGGGGCCACCCATCGGCTGCATCTGCTGCTGCTGGCCCATGCCCTGGCCCATCGGGTTGCCCATCTGCTGCGGACCACCGGGGCCGCCCATGGGCTGGAGCATCTGACCGCCCATCGGCTGCACCAGCTGCTGCTGGCCGCCCATGGTCTGGTTCATCTGCTGCTGCTGGCCGCCCATCTGCTGGGGGCCGGCGGGGAGCTGCGGGGCGCCGGAGGGCAGGCCGAGCGGCTGGTTGCCCATCTGCTGCTGCTGCGGGCCGCCCATCTGCTGCTGCTGCTGCGGACCACCGGGGCCCATCTGCTGCTGCTGCGGACCGGGGCCCTGCTGGCCGGGAACCGGCGGGCCGGATATGGCGGCCGGGACGGGGGCGCCGGAACGGGCGTCCTGCGGCGGCTCCTTCCGCATGTTCGCCTGGTTCTGCGCGGCGGCGCGAGTCGCGGCGGCCAGCTTGGCGCGCAGGTCCTCGTTCTCGCGAAGCAGGCGGGTCAGCTCTCCTTCGACCTCGTCGAGGAAGGCATCGACCTCGTCCTCGTCATAGCCTTCGCGCAGGCGGACGGTCGTGAACTGCTTGTTCCGAACGTCCTCGGGGGTCAATGGCATCTCTTCACCTCAACGTGATCGTCGGCACACCGGCATCCTGTCGCATCGCTCACCTACGACTAGGGCCGCACAAGCGAGATCAGGACATACACAATGATCATCAGTACGAAGAAGGACAGGTCGAGCGCCACGCCCCCGAAACGCAACGGCGGAATGAACCGCCGAAGAAGCTTGAGCGGCGGATCCGTGACAGTGTACGTGGCCTCCAGGACCAGGACCATGGCCTTGCCGGGCCGCCACGAACGCGCGAACTGGAAGACCCAGTCCATGACCAGTCGCACAAGCAGGAACACCAGGAAGACGGTCAGGGCGTAGTAGAGCACCGCCCACACGATGTCCATCGCGTTTCCCTCTCCCCGGTTCCGGGCCCTCGGGCCCGCCGCTCGTCACCTGTCGCTAATCCACTGTTGATCAGATCCACACGTAAAGTCGTGGCCGGGTCAGCTCTGGTTGAAGAACCCACCCTCGGCGATCCGAGCCTTGTCCTCCGCCGTGACATCGACGTTAGCAGGCGACAGCAGGAACACCTTCTGTGTCACGCGCTCGATACTGCCGTGCAGACCGAAGACGAGTCCAGCGGCGAAGTCTACGAGTCGCTTCGCGTCGGTGTCGTCCATCTCGGTCAGATTCATGATCACGGGGGTCCCGCCACGGAACTGTTCCCCGATGGTACGGGCCTCGTTGTAGGTTCGCGGGTGCAGCGTGGTGATGCGGTAGGGCTCTCGTTCGTTCACTACCTTGGGCATGATCACCGGGGCGCTCTTCTCCAGGTTGTGGCGGCGTTCGGGTGTGATGGACGACACGGGGGCCATCCTCGGGGTCTCCTGCCGGATCGGCACCGCGGCCGGAACCGGCTGCGGGGTGATCGAGGAGACCGGGGCGGGCGCGGCGGCCGGCCGGGGGATGTCCTCGGTCCGCTGTCCCGTTCGAATCGGCTCGGGGTCCGCGTCGTAGTCGTCGTCAGGGTCGTACCCCTGACCGTCGTACGTCTCGTCCTCCACGAGGCCGAGGTAGACCGCCATCTTGCGCATTGCGCCGGCCATGCTCCTGTCTCCTCCGCTCATAGCCACCTCGCTGGCGCTCGGTGGCGGCTTCGCGAAACGCGCACCTTCCGATGGTCGCTCGCTCTGCTCGCTCCGTGCGGACCGGCTCCGTCCCGGCGGCCAGGCCGTGCGGCCCTGCCTGCGGATTCCGCGGTCCACCCACGACGGCCCGTCAGGCCGACGGCCGGTCAGAGTTCTTGGGGTGGGGGCCGCGGAGCTGCGATCCACGGTTCGCTAGCGCTCCGAGGAGCTGCTAGATTCTGTCCTATTTTGTCCTGCAGTCTGATCTACTACCCGGTGACGTTACCTGAGGGGTGACCTCACTCCGAGTACCGCCGTTCCGACGCGCACATGTGTCGCCCCGGCGGCAATCGCCTGCTCAAGGTCACCGCTCATCCCTGCGGAGACCATGGTGGCAGCAGGATGGGTCGTGCGTACTGCGGTTGCGATTTCCGTCAGCCGCTCGAAGGCGCGGAGCGGGTCCCCGGCGAGCGGACCGGCCAGCGGAGCGACGGTCATCACACCGTCCAGCCGCAGGCCGGGCGTGTCGGCGATCGCGTCCGTGAGTTCCGCGACATCCTCCGGAGCGACTCCGGCCCGGTGGGCCCCCTCGCCGTGCTCCTTGTCCAGGGCCACCTGCACCAGGCAACCCAGCTCCGGGCGCTCGGACTTGAGCACCGCCGCGGAGAGCGACCCGACCAGCCGCAGCCGGTCCACCGAGTGCACGTGGTTCGCGTACCGGACGACCGAGCGGACCTTGTTGGTCTGCAGCTGTCCGACGAAGTGCCAGTCAAGAGGAAGGTTTCTGCACTGCTCTGCCTTGGGTGCGGCGTCCTGGTCGCGGTTCTCCGCGACATCCGTCACACCCAGTCCGGCCAACAGCGCGGTGTCCTCGGCGGGGTAGGTCTTGGTGACGACGACCAGGGTGACCTCGTCGCGCGGCCGTCCGGCAGCCGCACAGGCATCGGCGATCCGCCGCTCGACCACGTCGAGGTTGGTCCCCAGCTCCTCGTACCGGGCCCGCTGCCCCTCCGTCAGGGTCTCCAGCCAGCTCTGGTCGGGAAGGCCGCCGCGACTCCCCGGGAACGGTCCGTAGATGTCGTTCGTCATCAATGATCAGAGCCCAACCAGACGTAGCTCGCGAGCCGGCCGGTGCGCTGCTCGCGGCGATAGGAGTAGTGGTCCGCGGATTCGAGGGTGCAGACCGGTGACCGCACCAACTCGGTGACCCCGGCGGCGGCCAGCTGGGCCGCGACCCCCTCGGCCACGTCCAGCGCCGGTGTTCCCCAGGAGGTCTCGGCGAACGCGGCGGGCACCACCGCGGCGACCTCCGCCCGCAGGCCGGCCGGCACCTCGTAGCACCGACCGCAGACCGCCGGGCCGGTGGCCGCGGCGATCCGGCCGGGTTCGGCCCCCAGTTCGACCATCGCCCGCACGACCGCGGGCACCACCCCGGCCGCCAGCCCGGGCCGGCCCGCGTGGGCCGCGCCCACCACGCCCGCCACCGGGTCGGCCAGCAGCACCGGAGTGCAGTCGGCGGTCAGGACGGCGAGCGCCAGCGGCCGGTCGGTGACCACCGCGTCCACCGTGGGGACGTCCCCCGGCGACTGGCGCTGCGTCACCACGGCGACCTGCGCACCGTGCACCTGGTTCATCCAGACCACGTCGGCCGGGTCGAGCCCGAGCTCCCCGGCGGCGATCGCCCGGTTCTCCCGGACGGTCTCCGGGTCGTCCCCCACCGCCCCGCCGAGGTTGAGCTCCCCGTACGGCGAAGTGCTCACCCCGCCCCACCTGTCGGTGAAGGCGAAGTGAGCACCCGCGCGTACGGCGTGATCGATCACTTAAGGAAATCCGGGACGTCGAGCTCCTCCGCCGGGCTCTCGACGTACGGCTGCCGGACCGGCTGCACCTGCGGCGGCACCGGGGCGGCGGTCACGGTCTCGGTGGCCCGCGGCGAGGAGTGGGTCTCCCCCTCCGAGCGGGACGTCACCGAGCCGATGCTCCCGTAGGACGGCCGGGTGGCCGGGCGCTCCGGGGCGGCCGGCGGCGTGGCCGCGGCGGGGGTGGCCTTGACCACCGGGTCGCGGACGATCGCCGGCGGCTGCCCGCCGTCGAAGCCGGCCGCGATGACGGTGACCCGGACCTCGTCGCCGAGCGCGTCGTCGATGACCGCGCCGAAGATGATGTTGGCCTCGGGGTGCGCGGCCTCGCTGACCAGCTGGGCCGACTCGTTGATCTCGAACAGGCCGAGGTCGGAGCCGCCCGAGATGGAGAGCAGCACGCCGCGGGCGCCGTCGATCGAGGCCTCCAGCAGCGGCGAGGAGATCGCCATCACGG
This sequence comes from Kitasatospora sp. NPDC059812, assembly GCF_042732075.1. NCBI lineage: Bacteria > Bacillati > Actinomycetota > Actinomycetes > Kitasatosporales > Streptomycetaceae > Kitasatospora > Kitasatospora sp. NPDC059812. Next base: position 133,350 of record NZ_JBHWIO010000001.1, on the reverse strand, counting down.
CGGCCGCCTTGGCGCGGTCCTCGCCGCGGGCCGAGCCGATGCCCATGAGCGCCGAACCGGCCTCCGACATGACGGACTTGACGTCGGCGAAGTCGAGGTTGATCAGGCCGGGGGTGGTGATCAGGTCGGTGATGCCCTGGACACCGGAGAGCAGGACCTGGTCGGCCGAGCGGAACGCGTCGAGCACGCTGACCTGGCGGTCCGAAATGGACAGCAGCCGGTCGTTGGGGATCACGATGAGGGTGTCGACCTCTTCGCGCAGGCTCGCGATGCCGTCCTCGGCCTGGTTGGCGCGGCGGCGGCCCTCGAAGGTGAAGGGCCGGGTGACCACGCCGATGGTCAGGGCGCCGAGCGAACGGGCGATGTTGGCGACCACGGGCGCGCCGCCCGTGCCCGTGCCACCACCCTCACCCGCGGTGACGAAGACCATGTCGGCCCCCTTGAGGACCTCCTCGATCTCCTCGCGGTGGTCCTCGGCGGCCTTGCGGCCGACCTCGGGGTTGGCGCCGGCGCCGAGGCCCCGGGTGAGTTCACGGCCCACATCGAGCTTGACGTCGGCGTCGCTCATCAGGAGGGCCTGCGCATCGGTGTTGATCGCGATGAACTCGACGCCCTTGAGACCGACCTCGATCATCCGGTTGATGGCGTTGACACCACCGCCGCCGATTCCGACGACCTTGATGACTGCGAGGTAGTTCTGCGGTGCTGCCACGTCGAAGGCCTCTCGCCTCGAATTTCCGGGTCGGTCCGACCCGACGGGGGATCGTACCGACGGATGTCGATGGGTAGGGAGCCTGGTTTCTGACTGAATGTCCGAAATGCCGACCGCCGACCCCAACCCTAAACTTGACCTTTAGGGTTAGTCCTGTGCCTCCGTCACATCACCAGGGGGCACAGTCTGGTGACACAGGACACTAGGTGGCTCCAGGCACGTGTTTCAACGAACACGCCGAGCTTCCCCTTTTCTTTTGAGCCTATGTGATCATCGGCCGGCATATGAAACCGGGGTGACCACCAAGGGTCGGGCCGACACTTCACAGCGTCAACCCCTCCCTCAGGCACAGAACCTACCGGATCATCCCGACACCGCCGGCGCCTCCGGCGCACTCACGTCGAAGTTCGAGCCCTTCTGAGCCATCAACGCGACCAGTGTCCGGGCCTTGCGATCGGTCTGCTCCGGGCTCCCCCAGCGCACCGTCGCACCCCCGCTGAGCTGCAGCTGAATATCGTCGTACGAGTGCACCAGCACCGCTCCGGCCCGCTTCGCCACCTCGGGCGGCAGTCCGGCGGCCACCGACACCGCGCCCTGCACCAGCTGCGCACGGGAGATCACCCCGTCCGCGTCCTTCGCCTGCTGACTGAGCCGCAGTTCCACCACCGGCACCCCCTCCGGCGGGGCCGCCTCGGTGGCGAAGCTCACGCCGACGGCGTCCACCTGGGTGAACTGACCGTCCTCCCCCTTGACGGCCGCCACCGCCGTACGCTGGACGACCTTCACCCGCAGGGTGTGCGGCCAGCCCCGCCACACCTCGGCCTTCGCCACCCGGGGGATCGCCTCCACCCGGTGCTGGACGGCGTCCAGGTCCACTCTGGCCAGCGGGCCGTCACCGATCCCGCCGATCGCCTCGCGGACCTGGTCCGCCGTCAGCTTCTCGTCCTTCGGCCCCTGGACCGCGACCTCGCGCACGTCCAGCACCGAGGAGAAGAACACCACCCAGGCCAGCACGCCCAGCACCGCGGCGCCGAGCACGCTCAGCACCACGATGCCCCGCCGGGAGAGCCGGAGCCGAGGAGCGGACTCCTCGGCCTCCAGCTCTTCCTCCAGCGGGTCGGCGAGCCGGCCGTCAGCCACGGCGGCGACCGCCGCGGGAGGCCTGGATGGCCTCGTAGACCATGCCGACCAGCAGGTCGTCGGCGTCCCGGCGGCCGAACTCGGCGGCGGCCCGGCTCATGTCCCACAGCCGCTGCGGGTCGGTGAGCACCGGCAGCACGTTCTGCAGCACCCATTCCGGGGTCAGCTCGGCGTCGTCCACCAGCAGGCCGCCGCCGGCCTTGACCATCGGCTGGGCGTTCAGCCGCTGCTCGCCGTTGCCGATAGGCAGCGGGACGAACGCGGCGGGCAGCCCGACGGCGGCCAGCTCGGCGACGGTCATGGCACCGGCCCGGCAGAGCATCAGGTCCGCCGCCGCGTAGGCGAGGTCCATCCGGTCGACGTACGGCACCGCGCGGTACGGCGGCATCCCGGGGATGTCCTCGACCTGCGGCAGCTCGTTCTTCGGGCCGACGGCGTGCAGGATCTGCACGCCGTACTGCTGGAGCCGCGGGGCGATCGCGGTGACCACCTCGTTGAGCCGGCGCGCGCCCTGGGAGCCGCCGGAGACCAGCAGGGTGGGCAGCCGCTGGTCGAGGCCGAAGTAGTGCCGGGCCTCCGGCCTGGCGGCGCCCCGGTCCAGGGTGGCGATGGTCCGGCGCAGCGGGATGCCGATGTACCGGGAGTCGCGCAGCTTGCTGTCCGGCGTGGAGACCGCGACGAAGTCCGTGTAGCGGGCGCCGATCTTGTTGGCCAGACCCGGACGGGCGTTCGCCTCGTGCACCACGATCGGCACGCCGGCCCGCTTGGCGGCCAGGTAGGCGGGCATCGCGACGTAGCCGCCGAAGCCGACCACGGCGTCCGCGTTGACCCGCTCGATGATCTCCTGGGCGGCCCGGACGGTGCCGCGCAGCCGGCCGGGGACGGTGATCAGCTCGGGGGTGGGCTTACGGGGCAGCGGGACGGCCGGAATCAGCTCCAGCTGGTAGCCGCGTTCCGGCACCAGCCGGGTCTCCAGTCCGCGCTCGGTTCCCAGGGCGGTGATCCCGATGGACGGGTCGTGCCTGCGGAGGGCGTCCGCGAGGGCCAGCGCCGGCTCGATGTGACCGGCGGTCCCCCCGCCGGCGAGTACGACATGCACCGAAATTCACCGCTCCCTGCGTGCCGGCCCCGGGGCCGGGCGCGCTGTGGTTCGTCGTCGTGGCAGCACCCGGGCCAGTCGTCTCCTGATCCGGGAGTTCTTGCTCCGGGCGGCCAGCGCCGCCTTCGCGCCCGAGGTGCTGCGCGCCAGGCACAGCAGCACTCCGATCGCGGACATGGCCGACAGCATGGCGGAACCCCCGTAGGAGAACAGCGGGAGCGGGACGCCCGCGATGGGCAGCAGTCCCAGCGCCGACCCCAGGTTGATCATGGCCTGCGCCATGATCCAGGTGGTGGCGGCTCCCGCGGCGTACCTGACGAAGGGGTCCTTCGTACCGATGGCCACACGGATACCCGCGTAGCCTAGTGCCGCGAAGAGACCGATCACCGACAGCGTCCCCACCAGGCCCAGTTCCTCGCCGGTCGCGGCGAAGATGAAGTCGGTGTGCGCCTCGGGCAGCTGGCCCCATTTCTCCACGCCGGCACCGAGGCCGGTGCCGAAGCCTCCGCCGAGCGCGAACGAGTAGACGCCGTGCAGCGCCTGGAAGCAGGCCCCGTCGGGGTCGGGCTTGGTGACGCCGATGCAGCCCAGGCGCTCCGCCCGGTGCGGGACGGTGATCACCAGCGCGGTGCAGACGACCACGGCCACCCCGACGGTGGCCACGAACAGCCGCAGCGGCGCGCCGACCATCCAGAGCATCGCGAACAGCATCGCCACCAGGATCATCGAGGTGCCCATGTCGCCGCCGAGCATGATCAGCGCGAGCAGCAGCAGGGCGCCCGGCACCAGCGGGACGAGCAGGTGCTTCCAGGTGGTGAGGGTGCCGGCCTTCTGCTTGCGGGCGAGCAGGTCGGCGCCCCAGAGCACCAGCGCGAGCTTGGCGAACTCCGAGGGCTGGAACTGGAAGAAGCCGAAGTCCAGCCAGTTCTGGTTGCCGTTGATCCGCACCCCGATGCCGGGCACGGCGACCAGCGCGAGCGCGCCGATCACCCCGAACATCACCGGGTAGACGATCACCCGCAGCACCGCCAGCGGCACGGAGGCGAAGCCGATCAGCAGGACCAGGCCGAGGATGGCCGCGATCAGCTGCTTGAGGAAGTAGTACTGCGCCGAGTGGTGCTGGCCCAGGGCGAGGATCTGCGAGGCCGAGAAGACCATCATCAGGCCGAGCACCACCAGCAGCAGCGTCGTGCCGATGACGAGCAGGTAGGGCGTGAGCGGCCGGTCCAGCCAGTACCGCACCCGGTACCGGAAGGCCCGTACCCGGGCAAGCGGTCCGGCCGACTTGTACTTGGTCGTGGTGGCCGAGATCACGCGCCACGGCTCGGCGGCCTCCCGCTCCGGTGTTCCGGAACCCGCCCTGCCCTGCCCAGCCACTCCCCGCTCACTCTCTCTTCACGGCTCACCCGCCGCCGGGCCGCTTCGGCCCGGCACGGCCCTTCGGCTCACTCCCCACGGTCCGCCAGCTGCCGGACCGCGGCGGCGAAGAGGTCGCCGCGCTCGCCGTAGTTGGTGAACATGTCCATCGAGGCGCAGGCCGGTGCCAGCAGCACCGTGTCACCCGACCGGGCGAGCGAGGCGGCCGTCCGGACGACCTCCGCCATCGCCACCGCGCCAGTCTGGCCCTCGGCCGCCTCGATCACCGGGACATCCGGAGCGTGTCGCTCCAGCGCCTCCCGGATCAGCGCACGGTCCTCGCCGATCAGCACGGCCGCACGCAGCCGCCCGACAGCGCCCTGGACCAGGTCGTCGAAGGTCGCGCCCTTGGCCAGGCCGCCGGCGATCCAGACGACCGGCCGGTAGGAGGCCAGCGAGGCGGCGGCGGCGTGGGTGTTGGTGGCCTTGGAGTCGTCGATGTAGATGACCTCGCCGACCACGCCGACCTCGGCGATCCGGTGGGCGTCCGGGCGGAAGGCCCGCAGGCCCTCCCGGACGGCCTTCGGCTCGACGCCGTACGCCCGGGCCAGCGCCGCCGCGGCGAGCGCGTTGGCGATGTTGTGCGGGGCCGGTGGGTTGACGTCCTCGACGGCGCCCAGCTCGGCCGCGTTCTTGGCCCGGTCGGCCACGAACGCGCGGTCCACCAGCAGCCCGTCGACCACGCCGAGGTTCGACAGGGCGGGCGCGCCGAGGCCGAAGCCGATCGCCCGGCAGCCCTCCTCGACGTCGGCCTCGCGGACCAGCGCCTCGGTGGCCGGGTCGGCCAGGTTGTACACGCAGGCGACGGTGTTGCCCTGGTAGATCCGGCCCTTGTCGGCGGCGTACGCCTCCATCGAGCCGTGCCAGTCGAGGTGGTCGGGGGCCAGGTTGAGCACGACCGCCGAGTGCGGGCGCAGCGAGGGCGCCCAGTGCAGCTGGTAGCTGGAGAGCTCGACGGCGAGCACGTCGTAGGGCTCCTCGGCGAGGACCGCGTCCAGCACCGACACCCCGACGTTGCCGACGGCAGCGGTACGCCGGCCGGCGGCGGTGAGGATCGAGGCGAGCATCTGGACGGTGGTGGTCTTGCCGTTGGTGCCGGTGACGGCCAGCCAGGGGGCGGGCTCGCCGGTGGCGGGCAGCGGCCGGCGCAGGCGCCAGGCGAGTTCGACGTCGCCCCAGACCTCGATGCCGGCCGCCGCGGCGGCGGCGAACAGCGGGCGGTCGGGCGCCCAGCCGGGCGAGGTGACGACCAGCCGGGTGCCCTCGGGCAGGCTGTCGCCGTCGCCGAGGCGGACGGTGACGCCGAGCGCCTCCAGCTCGGCGGCCCGGGCGGCCAGGCCCGCGCCGCTGCCGCCGTCCACCACGGTGACGTGGGCGCCGAGGCCGTGCAGGACGCGCGCGGCGCTGATGCCGGAGACGCCGAGCCCGGCGACGACGACGGGCAGCTTCACGAACTGCGAATTGATCAACTGGGGGTTCGTCATCCGGTCCGGTATCCCGCGTAGAAGAGGCCGAGGCCGACGGCCACGCAGAGTCCTTGGATGATCCAGAACCGGACCACGACCAGGACTTCGCTCCAGCCCTTGAGTTCGAAGTGGTGCTGCAGTGGTGCCATCTTGAAGACGCGCTTGCCGGTCATCCGGAACGAGCCGACCTGGATGATCACCGACAGGGTGATGATCATGAAGAGGCCGCCGAGCAGGATCAGCAGCAGCTCGGTGCGCGAGCAGATCGCCAGGCCGGCCAGGGCGCCGCCGAGGGCGAGCGAGCCGGTGTCGCCCATGAAGATCTTGGCGGGCGAGGTGTTCCACCAGAGGAAGCCGAAGCAGGAGCCCATCAGGGCGGCGGCGACCACCGCGAGGTCCAGCGGGTCGCGGACGTCGTAGCAGCTGACGGTCGCGGTGACGGAGTAGGCGCAGCTCTGCCCGTACTCCCAGACGCCGATGAAGGTGTAGGCGCCGAAGGCCATCACCGAGGCACCGGTGGCGAGGCCGTCCAGACCGTCCGTCAGGTTCACGCCGTTGGAGGTCGCGGCGATCATGAAGTAGGCGAAGATGACGAACAGCACGGGGCCGATCGACCAGCCGTAGTCCCGCACGAAGGACAGGTGCTGGGACGCCGGGGTGAGCCCGCGGTCGTCGTGGAACTGCAGCGCCAGCACGGCGAAGGCCAGGCCGACGATGGACTGGCCGGCCAGCTTCGCCTTGGCCCGCAGACCGAGCGAGCGGCGCTTGACCACCTTGATGTAGTCGTCCAGGAAGCCGACCAGGCCCAGACCCGCCGTCAGGAAGAGCACCAGCAGGCCGGAGGCGGTCGGGCTCTCGCCCGTTATCGCCTTGGTCCCGAAGTAGGCGATCAGGGTCGCCAGGATGAAGGCGATGCCGCCCATGGTGGGCGTGCCCTTCTTGCTGTGGTGCGCCTTCGGCCCGTCGTCACGGATGTACTGGCCGTAGCCCTGCCGGGCGAGCAGCTTGATCAGGGCGGGGGTGCCGGCCAGCGACAGGATCAGGCCGATCATGCCGGAGAAGAGGATCTGCTTCATTACGCGGCCACACCGTCCGAGAGGAGGGCCTCGGCCACCTTCTCCAGCCCCACCGAACGGGACGCCTTCACCAGGACCACATCCCCCGGCCGAAGTTGACTGCGCAGCAGCTCGACCGCCGCGTCCGCGTCGGACACCAGCACCGACTCCTCACCCCACGAACCTTCGTTCCTCGCGCCGAGTTCCATGCAGGCCGCCTCGCGTCCACCGACCGCCACCAGCTTGGTGACGTCCAGTCGGACGGCGAGCCGCCCGATGGCGTCGTGCTCGGCCAGGCTCTCCTCGCCGAGCTCCCGCATCTCGCCGAGCACCGCCCAGGTGCGGCGGCGCTCCGGGCCGCGTCCCCCCATCGAGACCAGCGCCCGCAGCGCGGCCCGCATCGAGTCGGGGTTCGCGTTGTAGGCGTCGTTGACGACGGTGACACCATCGGCCCGGTCGACGACCTCCATGCGCCAGCGGGACAGCGCACCCGCTTCGCCCAGGGCGGTCGCGGTGTCGTCGACGGACATCCCGAGCTCCACCGCCACCGCAGCGGCGGCGAGGGCGTTCGAGACGTGGTGCTCACCGTACAGGCGCAGCTGCACGGGCGCGGAACCGGCCGGGGTGGTGAGCGTGAAGGACGGCCGTCCGGCGGCGTCCAGCTGAACGTTCGTCGCCCGGACGTGGGCGTCCGGGGATTCCCCGAACAGGACCACCTTCGCCCTGGTACGGCTGGCCATCGCGCGCACCAGCCGGTCGTCCGCGTTGAGGATCGCGGCGCCGTCGGCGGGCAGCGCCTCGACGAGTTCGCCCTTCGCCTCGGCGATCGCCTCCTGCGAGCCGAACTCGCCGACGTGCGCGGTACCGACGTTCAGCACCAGGCCGATCCGGGGCGGGGTGATCGAGGTGAGGTACTCGATGTCGCCCTTGTGCCGGGCGCCCATCTCCATGACCAGGTGCCGGGTGCCGGGCTCGACCCGCAGCGCGGTCATCGGGTGGCCGATCTCGTTGTTGAGCGAGCCGGGCGGGTAGACCGTGTCGCCGATGCGCTGCAACAGCTGCGCGATCAGGTCCTTGGTGCTGGTCTTGCCGGCCGAGCCGGTCAGCGCGACGACGGCGGTGCCCTCGGCGCGGGCGACCACGGTCCGGGCCAGCTTGCCGAGCGCGTCCACCACACTGTCGACCAGGACTGCGGGCACGCCGACCGGGTGGTCGGCCAGCACCGCGACGGCGCCGGCCCCGACCGCGACGGCGGCGTAGTCGTGGCCGTCCACGTGCTCGCCGACGAAGGCCGCGAACAGGCCGCCGGGGCGCACCTTCCGCGAGTCGACCTCGACCGGGCCGGTCACCAGGGCGCCGGGGTCGGCGCCGTCCAGGGTGCCCCCGACTGCGGCGGCCACCTCGGCGAGGGTCAGTGCGATCACTGCTGCTCTACTCCTCGGTCGCCCCGGGCGGCCGTGGTCTGCGTGATGGATTCGCGCAGCACCTCCCGGTCGTCGAAGGGGCGGATCTCGTCTCGTACGTACTGGCCAAGTTCGTGGCCCTTGCCGGCCACCAGCACGGTGTCCCCGGCGTGGGCGCGGGCGACGGCGATCCGGATCGCCTCGGCCCGGTCGGGGACGACCAGGACGGTCCCGCGCTCGGCCTCGGGCACCGCTGCGGCGCCGGTCAGCATGCTGGCGAGGATCGCCAGCGGGTCCTCGCTGCGCGGGTTGTCGCTGGTCAGCAGGGCGGTGTCGGCGAGCCGGGCGGCGATGGCGCCCATCGGGCCGCGCTTGTGCGGGTCGCGGTCTCCGCCGCAGCCGACGACGACGTGCAGCCGGCCCTTGGTGACCTCGCGCAGCGAGCCGAGGACGGCCTGGAGGGCGTCCGGCTTGTGCGCGTAGTCGACCACGGCGACGAACGCCTGTCCGGCGTCCACCCGCTCCAGCCGGCCCGGCACGCCGGGCACCGCGGCGACGCCGGCCACGGCCCGCTCCAGCGGCAGGCCGGCGGCGACCAGCAGGGTGATCGCGGCGAGCGCGTTGGCCACGTTGAACGGGCCGGGCAGCGGCACGGCCGCGTCGGCCTCGGCGCCGTCCGGGCCGAGCACCCGGAAGGTGGAGCCGACCGGGCCGAGCTGGACGTCCACGGCCCGCCAGTCGGCCTCGACGGCGCCGGTGGCGGAGAAGGTGGTCACCGGGATCTTGGCCTCGGCGGCCAGCCGGCGGCCGTACTCGTCGTCCACGTTGACCACGCCGTGGCGGGACTTGCCGGGCTGGAAGAGCCGGGCCTTCGCCTGGAAGTAGTCCTCCATGTCCGGGTGGAAGTCGAGGTGCTCGGGGGTGAGGTTGTTGAACAGGGAGACGTCGTACGTCACCCCGTCGGTGCGGCCGTAGACCAGCGCGTGGCTGGAGACCTCCATGGTCACCGCGTCCGCGCCGCGCTCGGCCATCACGCCGAGGATCGCGTGCAGGTCGGTGGCCTCGGGGGTGGTGCGCTCGCTCTTGATCCGCTCGTCGCCGACCCGCATCTCGACGGTGCCGATCACCCCGGGGGCGCGCCCGGCGCCGAGCAGGCCGCCCTCGACCAGGTAGGAGGTGGTGGTCTTGCCGTTGGTGCCGGTCAGCCCGATCATCAGCAGCCGCTCGGAGGGGCGGCCGTAGACGGCTGCCGCGAGCTCGCCCATCCGGGCCCGCGGCCGGTCGACGACCAGCAGCGGCAGGCCGGTGCCGGCCGCCAGCTCGGCGCCGGCCGGGTCGGTGAGCAGCGCCGCCGCGCCCGCCGCCGCGGCCTGGGCCGCGAAGGCCGCGCCGTGGTGGTTGGCGCCGGGGAAGGCCACGTACACGTCGCCGGGGCGCACCGCCCGGGAGTCGTGGGTGACGCCGCTGACGAGGCCCCCCTCGACGGGGTCGAGGCCCAGCTGGCGGGCCAGTTCGGCGAGCGGCAGGGCGGCGGTCCCGGCCGGGCGGGGCGGACTCACGGTGATTTGATCGGGTTTCGGCACGGCGGGAAGGCTATCCGCCGAAGGGTGTCCAGGGCCAAACCGGCCCTTCGCCGCGCCGCCGTCCGGCCCGACCCGCTCGTTGCTCATGCTCGCTCACGGCTTCCACTCGACGGGCAGGTTGGGCGCCTCGCTGCCGCTGGGCGGGACCTGCATGGTCTTCAGGGTGAACTCCATCACCTGCTTGAACACCGGTCCGCACAGCTGGCCGCCGAAGTGGCCGTTGACCGGCCCCTGGAGGGTGCAGGAGACGGTGTACCGGGGGGCGTCGGCGGGGGCGAAGCCGATGAAGGAGGCGGTGTAGCCGTCGTAGCCGACGCCGTTGGCGGCCCCCCGGTTGGCGGTGCCGGTCTTGCCGGCGACCCGGTAGCCGGGGATGGCGGCCTTGCCGCCGGTGCCCTGCTCGTCGTCGACGACCGACTCCAGCATCGAGGTGAGGGTCTTGGCGGTCTCTTCGCTGACCACCCGGGTCTGCTCGCCCGGCGGGGTCGCGGTGTACTTGCCGTCCGGGCTGGTGGTGCCCTGGACGATGCTGGGCGCGACCCGGACGCCGCCGTTGGCGATGGTCGAGTACACCGAGGTGGCCTGCAGCGCGTTCATCTGCATCGGGCCCTGGCCGAAGGAGGTGTTGTACTTCTCCGAGGCGACCAGGTCCTCCGGCTTCTTGAGCTTCCCGGCCGTCTCGCCGGGGAAGTTCAGGCCGGTCGGCTGGGCGACGCCGAACTTGCGCATGTAGCTGTCCAGGATCTGGTTGGCCTTCAGCTGGTCGCCGTCGCCGAGCGTCTCCATGGCCTCGATGGTGCCGATGTTGGAGGACTTGGCCAGCACCCCGGCCAGGGTCAGGTACCAGGTGTTGTGTACGACGTCGTCCTTGAACTGCTGGCCGGCCCGGACCAGCGGGTAGGGCACCGTGACCTTGGTGTCCCAGGTGGCCTTGCCGGTGTCCAGAACGGCTCCCAGGGTCATCAGCTTGGCGGTGCTGCCCGGCTCGTACGCGTCGACCAGCGCGGCGTTGCCCATCTGGGACTGCTTGGCGGTGCTGAGGTCGTTCGGGTTGAAGCCGGGCGCGGTGGCCATCGCGAGGACCTGACCGGTCTTCACGTCCTGGACGACGACGTAGCCCTTCTCCGCCCCGGAGTTGGCGACCTGGTCGGTGAGCGCCCGCTGGGCGGCCCACTGGATGTCCCGGTTGATGGTCAGCTTCACGTCGGTGCCGGGCACGGCCGGGTCCATCGAGCCCCCGGCGGTGGGCACCAGCCGGCCGCCCGCCTGGGCGTAGCTGCTGTGCCCGTCCTTGCCGGCGAGCTGCTTCTGGTACTGGAGCTCCAGGCCGCCGGCGCCCTCGCCCTCGCCGTTGACGAAGCCGACCAGGTTGGCGGCCAGGCCGTCGGCGGGGTAGATCCGCTTCTGGGTCTCCCGGTTGAACACCCCGGCCAGCGGGTTGGCGCACTCGTTGTCGACCCGGGTGCGTCCGCCCTGGTCGGCGGCCTTGGTCAGCAGCCGCTTCTGGGCCTGGCAGGTCCGCGAGCCGGCCTGCTTCTCCAGGCCCGCCTTGAGGTCGCTGATCTGGCTCTTGGTGGCCGGGGTCTGCTGGGCGGCGAGCCGCTTGTAGCGGGTCTTGGGGGTGTGCAGGTCGGCGGCGATCTTGTCCTTGGGCACGCCGAGGATCGGCGACAGCAGGGCGGCCGCCTGCTCCGGGGCGTCCGGGATGCCGGTCGCCGCCGGGGTGAACATCGCCGGGTCGGCGGTGATGTCGTACGCGTCGACGGTGGCGGCCAGCGCCACCCCGTCGGAGGACGTTATCGAGCCGCGCTCGGCGGTGATCGGGATGTTCAGGTAGCGGTTGGTGTTGGCGTCGGCGGCCAGCGCGTCGGAGTCCAGCAGCTGGAGCTGCACCAGACGGCCGGCGAACACCGAGAACACCAGCGACATCACCACGGTGATCACCCGCAGGCGGCGCTTGGGCTCGGCCAGCCGGAGCGCCTTGGGGCGCTGCGGGCGGCGCGGCCGGACGGCGGCCTGGCTCCGGGCCGGCGGGCGGCCCTCGGGGCGGCGCTGCTGCGGTGCCCGGGGCGTACGGGCGGCGGCGGCCTTGGCGGGCTGGCCCTTGGCCGGCTGCCCCTTCGCGGGCTGCCCCTTGACGGGCTGTCCCTTCGCGGACTGTCCCTTGACGGGCTGTCCCTTCGCGGGCTGGGCCTTGCCGGCGGACTGGCCGCGCGGCGCGGCCGCGCGGGGCGCGGCGCCCTTGGACGGCTGGCGGCGGCCGTTGCCGGAGCCTCCGGACGGCTGACGTGGCGTGCTCATCGGCCCGCACCTCCGGTCGACGGTGCGGGCGCGGCCGGGGAGGCCGGGTTGATCTGGACCACGGAGTCACCGGCCGTCGCCGCCGGACTCGGTGCACCTGGGGGCGCACCCGTCGGGGCGCTCGGCGCCGGCTGCTTCATCGGCCACGGGTCGACCGTCGAACGCTTGACCGGCGGGCTGTCCTGCGCCGGTCCGGGCGTGCCGATCACCTTGCCGCCGTTCGGGACGTCCAGGAAGGCCATCCCGCCGGCCGGGATCATGCCCAGCTCGGCGGCCCGCCGGGCCAGCGCGTCCGGCGCCGAGCTCTGGTCGATCTGGTGCTGGAGGCCCTGCTTCTCGTCGGTCGCCACGGTGGTCTGCTTCTGCAGCCGGGACAGCTCGAAGGAGCCCTCGTTGAGCGCCGTGTTCAGCGCCAGCAGCCCGAGCAGCCCCGCCGCGAGCAGCACCACCACGAGCACCGCGAACGGCGTGCGGCCCCGCACCGGACGCCGCCCCGGCCGGACCGTGATCCGCGCCCTGCCCTGTCCGGGGAACGATCCCCGCCCCGCCCGGACCTCACCGGCCACCGGCCCCACTGCTCTCCTCCGCCCTTCGGACCCCGCCGGGGCCAACGTTTCAGCCCCGCTTGCTACGGTCCCTGATCCTCTCCGCCACCCGCAGCCGTACGGGCGCGGCGCGCCGGTTCTCCTCGATCTCCTCCTCCGTGGCCTGCTCGGCACCACGGGTGATCAGCTTGAGCCAGGGCTGGTGCTCCTCCGGGATGAACGGCAGCCCCGGCGGCGCGGTGTTGGTCGACCCGGCGGCGAAGTACTGCTTCACCAGCCGGTCTTCCAGCGACTGGTAGGACATCACGACCATCCGACCGCCGATCGCCAGGGCCTCCAGCGCTCCGGGGATCGCCCGGTCCAGGACCTCCAGCTCGCCGTTGACCTCGATCCGCAGCGCCTGGAACGTCCGCTTGGCCGGGTTCCCGCCGGTCCGGCGGGTCGCCGCCGGAATGGCGTTCCGCACCAACTCGACCAGACGCGCGCTGTTGGTGAACGGTTCCTTCTCCCGCTCCCGCAGGATCACCGAGGCGATCTTCCCGGCGAACCGCTCCTCGCCGTAGACCTTGAGGATCCGGGCCAGGGCACCGTGGCTGTAGGTGTTCAGCACCTCCGCCGCGCTGATCCCCCGGGTCTGGTCCATCCGCATGTCCAGCGGCGCGTCCTGCGCGTACGCGAAACCGCGATCGGCCTCGTCCAGCTGCATCGAGGAGACGCCGAGGTCGAACAGGACGCCGTCCACCCGGTCGATGTCCAGGCGCTCCAGTACCTCGGGGATCTCGTCGTAGACGGCGTGCACCAGGGTGGCCCGGTCGCCGAAGGGCGCCAGCCGCTCACCGGAGAGCTTCAGCGCCTGCGGATCGCGGTCCACCGCGACCAGCCGCACCTCGGGGAACTGGGTGAGCAGCGCCTCGCTGTGCCCGCCGAGGCCGAGGGTGGCATCCACCACCACCGCCCCGGGGCGCGAGATCGCCGGAGCCAGGGCGTCCATGCACCGCTGCAGCATGACCGGAACGTGCTTGGGGCCCGGATCGTTGGTGGTCATGCGCGGTGGCGCCCTTCCTCAGGTGCGGAGCAGCCCGACGACCGGGAGCTTCGACCATTCTCGCCCACCACTGCACGACGCGACGACGCGGCCCGTGGTCCCCGCCCGCTCCAAGGGGAAGATCGTGACCGCCCGGCGCCGGGGAAGGTGCGCCAGGTGGGCACGGAGCGGGTGGAGGCCACGGGCCGCATCGACCGGGCCACCCGGGCCGGAAAAGCCCGGTTGACGGGATCCGGCGGGTGTGCTCCACTGCGCCGCAAACTCTATCGCGCGGACCCCGCCAGTCAATGGTCCGCTCCGGCGCACCACCCGGGCGGCGGTACGGATCACCGCAGGTCGCAGCCATGGGACTGGCCCCACGGAGGTGCCGGCCGGGGGCCTGCGGGAGCGGCCGCGCGCCCCACCCGCGCACCCGCCCCGCGGGCGCTCCGGGACCAGCCCGGACAAACCCTCCCGAACGCGTGGAGCGGTCGGCCCGTTGTGGCTATGCGCTCGATCACAGCGGCCCGATCTGTAGCTCTCCTCCCCACCGCGGGCGCCCGAATCGCACTAACGTCGCCACCATGACAGTGACCCCCGACCGGCCGACGCCGACCGACGCTGCCGACTCCCCGCGACCCGCCATCATCGACCGCTTCGTCACGGACAACCGCGAGTACGCCGTGACCTTCCGGGACGGCGGGATGGACGCCCGCCCGGTCCAGAAGATCGCCGTGGTGGCGTGCATGGACGCCCGCCTCGACCTGTTCGCGGCGCTCGGCCTCGAACTGGGCGACGCCCACGTCATCCGCAACGCGGGCGGCGTCGTCACCGACGACACCATCCGCTCCCTCACCATCAGTCAGCGCGCCCTCGGCACCCGCTCGGTCGCACTGATCCACCACACCGGCTGCGGCCTGCTCGGGCTGACCGAGGACTTCCGCCGCGAGCTGGAACTGGAGGTCGGCCAGCGCCCGCAGTGGGCGGTGGAGGCCTTCGTCGACCTCGACGGCGACGTCCGCCAGTCCATGCAGCGGGTCCGCACCTCGCCCTTCCTGCTGCACACCGACGACGTCCGCGGCTTCGTCTTCGACGTCCACACCGGGCTCCTGCGCGAAATCCACTGAACCCCGTACCGCACCACCGCCCCCGCACCGTGCACCGCCCGGCCAACGGCGTCCGGGCATCCGGGGCCCTCCCGAGGGTGACTTCTGGTCACCGGTCAGGGGAGAATGCGCCTGCCGGTCAGACCCCGAACCACCTGGGGCGGCCAGGCCGCAGGCCGCTGTCCCGGCGCCGGATCCCCGACGGAACCGCCCCCGGGAAGGCCGCGTCAAGCATGGGGTGGGGTCCGGCCTCGGGGTGAGGCGGGCACAGGGTGCCAGGGAGCGTATACGGGTGACGAGCTACAGCGATCAGGCCGGTCTCGGCAGTTCTGCGGGGGGCGACCAGGGGACGGACGGGTACCACCGGGCCGGACTTCCCGAGCTCGCCGCGGTCGTGGACCGGATCCGCGCCAACATCGAGAGCGTGATCGAGGGCAAGCCGGAGGCCGTCCGGATCGCACTGACCGTCCTGCTCGCCGAGGGCCACCTGCTGCTGGAGGACGTGCCCGGCGTCGGCAAGACCATGCTGGCCAAGGCACTCGCCCGCTCGGTCGACTGCACCGTCCGCCGCATCCAGTTCACGCCCGACCTGCTGCCCTCGGACGTCACCGGCACCAACATCTACGACCAGCACCAGCGCGACTTCGAGTTCCGCCCGGGCGCGATCTTCGCGCAGATCGTGGTCGGCGACGAGATCAACCGCGCCTCGCCCAAGACCCAGTCCGCGCTGCTGGAGTCGATGGAGGAGCGCCAGGTCACCATCGACGGCACCAGCTACGAGCTGCCCTCGCCGTTCATGGTCGTGGCCACCCAGAACCCGGTCGAGATGGAGGGCACCTACCCCCTGCCGGAGGCCCAGCGGGACCGCTTCATGGCCCGGATCTCGATCGGCTACCCCAGCCCCGAGGCCGAGTTCGCGATGCTCGACGTGCACTCCGGCGCCAGCCCGCTGGAGGACCTCCAGCCGGTGGCGCACGCCTCCGACATCCTCAAGCTGGTCGACCTGGTGCGCAGCGTGCACATCGCCGACCCGGTCCGCCGCTACGCCGTCGACCTGGTCGGCGCCACCCGCACCAGCCACGAACTGCGTCTGGGCGCCTCGCCGCGCGCCACCCTGCACCTGGTCCGGGCCGCCCGCGCCGCCGCCGCGCTCGACGGGCGCGACTACGTCACCCCGGACGACATCCAGCGCCTGGCCGTGCCCGTCCTCGCGCACCGTCTGATGCCGACCGCCGAGACCCAGCTCAGCCGCCGCACCGCCGAGCAGATCGTGACCGACCTGGTCGCCCGGCTGCCGCTGCCGCGCCCGCAGGGCGGCCCGGCCGTCCGGAGGGGCTGAGGTGGCCCCGTCCGACCCGACGTCAGGACTGCGGGCCGGGCTGCGCGGCCTCACCACCCGGGGGCGCTCCTTCCTCGCCGCCGGCGTCACCGCGGTCGGCTGCGCCTACCTGCTCGACCAGGACGCGCTGCTGCGCGTCGGCGTGCTGCTCGCCGCGCTGCCGCTGGCCGCCGCGCTGATGGTCGCCAACACCCGCTACCGGGTGGCCAGCGGCCGCCGGCTGAGCCCGCGCCGCGCGGTGGCCGGCCAGGAGGCCCGGGTCCACCTGCGGGTCGACAACGTCTCCCGGGTGCCCACCGGGCTGCTGCTCCTGGAGGACAAGGTCCCGTACGTGCTCGGGCCGCGCCCGCGCTTCGTGCTGGACCGGGTCGAGCCGCGCGGCCACCGCGAGGTCTCCTACCGGGTCCGCTCCGACCTGCGCGGCCGCTACCCGCTCGGGCCGCTCCAGCTGCGGCTGTCCGACCCGTTCGGGATGTGCGAGGTGAACCGTTCCTTCTCCGCCTCCGACGTCCTCACCGTCGTCCCCCAGGTCCAGGCCCTGCCGCACGTGCGGTTGAGCGGCGAGTGGGGCGGCCAGGGCGAGAGCCGTGCCCGCACCCTGGCGCTGGCCGGCGACGACGACGTGATCCTGCGCGAGTACCGGCCCGGCGACGACCTGCGCCGGGTGCACTGGAAGTCCACCGCCCGGTACGGCGAGCTGATGGTGCGCCGCGAGGAGCAGCCGCAGCGGGCCCGGGCGACCGTCCTGCTGGACACCCGGGAGATCGGCCACCGGGGCAGCGGCCCCGCCTCCTCCTTCGAGTGGGCCGTGAGCTGCGCCGCCTCGGTCGCCGCGCACCTGCTGGAACGCGGCTACCAGACCCAACTGCTCACCGACACCGGCCAGTGGGTGCCCGGCCCCGGCGGCGGCAACACCGCGGCCGACGCCTCCGGGCTGATCCTGGACGCGCTCGCGGTGGCCGACCTGTCCGACGGCGGCGGCCTCTCCCGAGCCGAGGAGCCGCTGCGCGCCGGCGGCGAGGGACTGCTGGTCGCCGTGCTCGGCGAACTCGACGAGGCGCAGACCGCCCGGCTGGCCCGGCTGCGCAACCGCACCGGCGGGGCCGTCGCGTTCCTCCTCGACACCGGCACCTGGGCGGGCCTGCGGATGCTCGCCCCCAACACCGGCGGCGACGAGTTCCGCAACCGGGTCCGGCAGCTGCGCGAGGCCGGCTGGACCGTCCTGCCGGCCAGCTCCGGGGACTCCGTCCCGGACCTCTGGCAGGCCGCCGACGGCGCCAAGACGACCTCCCCCTACCGAGAAGAGACCGGCGCGTGACCACCCGGGCCAAACTGACCGTCTACTCGGCGCTGGCCACCGCCCTCGCGTCGCTCTGCCTGACCCCGCTGCTCACCACCAGGAGCTGGGTCACCCACGCCTTCCTGGTGATCGCGGTGATCGCGGCGGTCGGCGCGGGCCTGCGGCGGGCCCCGCTGTACCGCTGGACGGTGCCGGTCGGCCAGCTGCTGGTGCTGTTCCTGCTGATCCTGATCGGCTTCGCCGGCTCCGGCTCGCTGCTGGGCGGCGTGCTGCCCGGACCGTCCTCGCTGCGCGCCCTCGACCACGTCGTCCGCTCCGGCCTGGACGACATCCAGGTGTACGCCATCCCGGCGCCGCCCAACCCGGGCCTGCGGCTGATCCTGGTCGCCGCGGTCGGCCTGGTCGCCGTCGTGGTGGACACCGTCGCGGTGACGTACCGGCGCTCGGCGCTGGCCGGGCTGCCGCTGCTGGCGCTGTACTCGGTCGGCAACGGGCTCTCCGGGGACCACGGCAGCTGGCTCTGGTTCGCCCTGGCGTCGGCCGGCTACCTGGTGCTGCTGTTCGCCGAGGGGCAGGACCGGGTCTCCCGCTGGGGCCGGGTCTTCCACGGCGGCTCGCGCGACTGGACGAGCTCCGGCCGGGTCAGCCCGGGCGGCCAGCAGGTCGGCGTCCTCGCGCTGGTCGCGGCGCTGCTGCTACCGGTCGTCCTGCCGCACTGGGACTCCGGCCTGCTGAGCCCCGACTCCGGCGGGTCCTCGGGCAGGAGCTCCATCGGGTCGGCCACCAGCCTCGACCCGCTGGTCAGCCTGGAGTCGGCGGTCACCAAGCCCACCAACAACGAACTGCTCACCTACACCCTGGACAGCGAAATCGCCGACCAAGTCTACCTGCGCACCGGGGCACTGGACCAGTTCGACGGCACCAACTGGCGGCTCGGCAGCAGCACGGTCAACGACCTCCCGTCCTCCTTCCCTGCCCCCGAGGGCCTGCGGGACGCCAACCTCCCCCGGATCGAGGGCGACTTCCAGATCAGCGACCGGCTGGAGAAGAGCTGGCTGCCGATGCCCTACCCGGCCGCCTCCGTCCAGGTCCCCAACCGGTCCGACTGGAAGCTCGACCCGCTCACCCGCACCGTCCTGCCGACCAACGACCGGGCGATCCGCGGCCTGCGCTACCACGTCAGCGCCCTGGACCTGCGGCCCACCGCGAACGAGCTGCGCACCGCCTCGACCGCGCCGCAGGACATCCGGGACCACTACACCAGCCTCCCCCAGGACCTCCCGCCGGTCGTCGCGCAGCAGGCCCACGAGGTCACCGCCAAGGCGACGAACGACTACGACCGGGCGATGGCGCTGGTGAACTGGTTCACCGGCCCGCAGTTCCAGTACGACACCGCGGTCAACGGCGGCACCGGCAGCAACGCGATCGCGGTCTTCCTGCGCGACCGCAAGGGCTTCTGCGTCCACTTCGCCTCCACCATGGCGGCGATGGCCCGCACCCTGAAGATCCCGTCCCGGGTGGCCGTCGGCTTCACCCCCGGCGACGCCAAGGGCGGCAACGTCTACTCGGTGACCGGCCGGATGTACCACGCCTGGCCCGAGCTGTACTTCTCGGGCTACGGCTGGCTGCGCTTCGAGCCCACCCCGAGCCGCGGCAACCAGCCGCGCTACACCGAGCAGTCCACCACCGCGACCACCGCGCCGTCCCAGCAGCCGACCGCCTCCGCGCAGAGCTCGGCGCCGGTCCCGGCGCCGACCGACAGCAAGGGCTGCGACGCGAAGCAGCGCCAGCTGGGTGAGTGCGGCGGCAAGAGCAAGGCCGTCAGCAGTGCCGCCGAGGACTCCTGGCTGCTGTCCGGGCAGGTCCTGGGCAGCGCCGCCGTGGTGGTGCTGGTGATCGCGCTGCTGCTGGTGCCGATGCTCTGGCGGTCGGCGCTGCGCCGGCGCCGGCTCGGCTCCGGCGGCCGGCGCGGGCCCGGCGGCGGCCCGGCCGAGCTCACCGACGCCCAGGTGCTGGCCGCCTGGGACGAGCTGATCGACTCCGCCTGGGACGTCGGAATTCCCCCGGACGAGTCACACACCCCGCGCTCGGCCGCCCGGCGGATCACCGAGAAGGCTGAGCTGGACGCGGACTCGGCGGCGGCGGCCGGTCGGCTGGCGCTGGCCACCGAACGGGTGCTCTACGCCCCGGCCGGCCAGGTCACCACCGCCCCGCTGTCGGCCGACGTCCGGACCGCCCGGCAGGGCCTGCGGGCCACCGCCAGCCGGGCCGGGCGAACCAGGGCGGTGCTGCTGCCGCCGTCCTCGGCCCAGCTGTGGTGGCGGATCTCCGACGCCCTGCGGGCGGCCCGGGAGGCGGTCGGCACCAGGGTCGGCCGGGTGTCCACCGCGGTCACCGGCCCGGTGCGGCGGGTGGTCTCCCGGCGCAAGCGCAAGCCGGAGTCCGAGCAGGACCCCAGGGAGTCCTGAACGGGGCCCGAGCGAACGGGCCGTCGCACGGATACGAGAACGCCGGGGCGGGCAGTCGATCGACAGGCCCCCCCCGCGTTGGTGCACCGGGGGCCCGCCCCCGCGGGCGGGGGGGGGGGGGCGCCGAATCCCC
>NZ_JBHWIO010000001.1:52692-113250 GCF_042732075.1 Kitasatospora sp. NPDC059812 | reverse complement strand
GCGCCCTCTGCCCAGACGCCGCTGAGCATGTTCCGGCCTGGGGCTGGGAGGTGCCTCTCTTCGACCCCCCGGCCGCGGCGTTCGTCCAGCGTGTGCGCGCCCCGGCGGGCGTGCGGTGCGCGGCTCAGAAGCCGCCGGTCTGCTCGTCCCGTCGACGCTGCCAGCGCTGTTCCACCCGGTCCATCATCCCGGCCTTGCGGCGGGGCGCGGCGGCCGGCCGGGGGCCGGAGCCCTGGCCGGCGGGGCCGCGGCGCCAGCCGGTCACGGCGAACACCGCGCACCCGAGCATCACCAGGAAGCCCACGACGCTGACCCAGATCTGGTCGGGGACGACCATGCCGCCCATCAGCAGGCCGATGCCCACCACGAAGCCGGCAACGGCCAGGTACACCCGCCGGCGGGTGTAGGTGCGCAGCCCGGTTCCCTCAAGCGCCGTCGCGAATTTGGGATCTTCGGCATACAGCGCTCGCTCCATCTGGTCGAGCAGTCGCTGCTCGTGCTCCGAGAGCGGCACGGAGTCCTCCTACTCGTCGGTCGCGGGTGCGACCGGTCCGCCACCCCGGTCGGGGAGGCAAAGTCCAATCAGCCTTCGGGGCACACGGTCGGACGCCTGTGCGGGGGGACCCGGCCCGTGTCGTCCATATGCCCCACGCATCCGGCTGTCATGCTTTCCGGCTTTACCCAGATCATACGGTCCGTGAGCCCGTTACGGAGTGGTCTACGCCGCGTGGGACGGGCCACTTCGACCGGGCACGGCCGCACCCGGCTCAACGCCACGAGACGCGGACAAGTGCCCGAACGGGTGGAATCGGTCCGGACCTGGGCAGGTTCGGGACCACCCGGACGAGGCCGGGGGGCGTCCGGAAGGCGAACCGCCGCCGCACGGCGTGCGAACCGTACGGCGGTGGGCGGTCCCGCGGCCACTCAGGCCAGGGTGGCCAGCAGGTGCAGCTGGGTCGCCACGGCGTGGAACGCGGGCTGCTCGGCGGCGGCCTCCTCCAGCTTCAGCAGCGCCTCCATCGCGCCCGGCTCGGCGTCCACCAGCACCCCGGGCACCAGGTCGGCGAAGACCCGGACGCCGTGCACCGACTCCACCCGCAGGCCCGCGCCCTCGGCCAGCCGACCCAGCTCCTCGCCGGTGAAGCGGCGCGGCATCGGGTCCTGCTCGCCCCAGCGGCCGTCGGTCGCGGACAGCACCGTCCGGGCCTCGGTGAAGTGGCCGGCCAGCGCCCGGGCCAGCACGGCGCCGTTGCGGTTGGCGGCCAGCAGGCTGACCAGGCCGCCCCGGCGCAGGGTGCCGGCCAAGCTGCCGAGCGCCTCCGCCGGGTCGTCCACGACCTCCAGCACGCCGTGGCAGAGCACCGCGTCCACGGTGCCGGGGGCGACCAGCTCGGGAAGCGTCTGGGTGTCGCCCTGGACGGCCCGGACCAGCTCCGTCACCCCGGCCTCGGCGGCCCGGCGCTCCAGCGCGAACAGCGCGTCCGGGCTGGGGTCGACCACCGTGACCCGGTGGCCGAGCTTGGCCACCGGCACGGCGAAGTTGCCGGTGCCGCCGCCGGTGTCGACCACGTCGAGCACCGGCTGGTCCAGCTCGGCCGCCCGCTTCTCCAGGGCGGCCCGCACCACCTCCCACACCACGGCGGTACGCAGGGCACTGCGGGGACGCGTCGGGTACAAGGCGGGGCTCCTCGGCACATGCAGATCGATCAGGATGCCTCCACCTTAGACCGGGCGGGTGGCCGGGCCCGTCACCCCCGGCGGGTCGTCGCCGTCCAGCGGAAGCCGCGGGGCCGGCGGGGCCGGGCGCAGGCCGAGCAGGCGCTCGACCAGGCGCAGGAACAGGGCGGAGTTGCGGACCAGGTCGTCGGCGTCACGGGCCGAGGCGGCGCCCCTGATCCCGGCCTCGGCGGCCGCCCGGCGGCGGGCGCCGGCGGCGTAGTAGAGCGCCCACTCGGCCAGCTCGGGGGCCATCTCGGGCAGCACCTCCCAGGCACTGCGGATGGCCTTGCGCCGGCGCGGGCTCTTCTCCGGCCGCCCGCGCACCGCGAGCACGGCCGCCACCGTGCGCAGCGCGGCCAGGTGCGCGGTGGCGTACCGCTCCAGCGGGTCCTCCAGGAGGCGGGCCCGGGCGAGCGTGCGGTGGGCGTCGGCGAGCAGGTCGAGGGCGGCCGGCGGCGCGGCGGTCCGGCGCAGCACGGGGTGGACGTCCCCGCCACCCGGGCGCCCGCCCGGGGAGGACGGCAGGGCGGTGGAGTGGAGGCGGGCGGTGACGGGCTCAGGACGGCTGATGGTCATGGTCTCCCCCGTTCCGAGGCAGCGCGCGGACCGGGCGGTCCGTGCCCCTCCATCGTGAACGGGACCACTGACAACGCGGCCCGGAACGGGTGAGCGGCGGCGGGCACCGGCCTGTCCCCCCAGGTCCTGTGCCGCCGCCGTACGCCGCCGCTCCGCCGTTCCCCACAGGCGGCGGTGGCCAGCTCCCCCTTCCGGTGGCCGGTCTCCCCCCGGCCCGCTCCGCCGCCCCGTGTCGGCGGTGCAGGGCCCGTGACCGGCTCCAGTGGCGGATCTCCGCCGCCGCCCCGCCGACCCCTCATCTGCCGGCTGGGCGGACGGATCCGCCGTCCGGGGCGGGGCGCCCGACGCGCCGCCGTCCCGGTGCCACCACTCTCCCGTCCCGGCAGGTCGGCGGGCCATCCGCTGACGTACTCAACCCCGGATCTGAGTACGCGTACTCAGATCCGTCGGCCCCGGGCCCTGGCGTGGCCGGAACCGGCGGGCCGACCCGGCACGTCCCGGTACGGTACGGCCGTGGCCCGGGCGGCCCGGCCACGGCCACGAGAAGGAGGGGGAAAGCGATGAGGAGGGGGAAGCCATGACGATCGTGCCGCTGATCTTCACCAGCGGACTCGCCAGCGGCATCAACGCCTACGCGGTGGTGCTGCTGCTCGGACTGCTGGGCCGCTTCGGCGGCGCGGACTCGGTGCCGCCCGCACTGGAGCGCACCGACGTGCTGGCCGCGGCCGCCGTGCTGTTCCTGCTGGAGGCGGTGGCCGACAAGATCCCGTTCGTCGACAGCCTCTGGGACTCCGTGCACACCGTGATCCGGCCGATCGCGGGCGCCACCGTCGGCGCGCTGATCGCGAGCACCGACCCGGGCTCGCTCGGCGAGGTCGCGGCGGGCGCGATGGGCGGCACCACGGCGCTGGTCAGCCACCTGGTCAAGGCCTCGCTGCGGATGGCGGTCAACACCTCGCCCGAGCCGGCCAGCAACATCGCGGTCAGCATGGCGGAGGACGTGTCGGTGGCCGGGCTGGTCTCCCTGGCGATCTTCCACCCCTGGCTGGCCGCCTCGATCGCCGCCGTCCTGCTCGCCGTCGGCCTGCTGCTGGTCTGGTTCGCGGTCAACCGGATCCGCGCCTTCCGGGCCCGCCGCCGCGAACGCCGCGCCGCCCGCGACGCCCGGTCCGCCGCCCGCGAACAGGAGGCGGACCGGCCGTACGTCCCACGGCGCTGAGGACGGCGCCCGCCGGGCCCGGCCCGGCCCAGGTCACGGCCCAGGTCACGGCCCAGGGCGTGTCTGACAATTCGCGTCGGATCAGCGCGCGGCGTTGGGCGCCCGGCTGGGCGTGCCGGCGAAGCGTCCTCGTACTGGGCCGTACTTGGACGTTTCGCCGGTGCGTCCAGGCGGGATGCCCGGCGTCGCGCGCCCGGCGGGAATTGTCAGACACGCCCTAGGATCAGGTGCCATGGCACGGATCGTCATCATCGGCGCAGGAATGAGCGGGCTCGCGGCGGCCTCCAGGCTGGCCACCCTCGGACACCGGGTGACGGTCTGCGAGGCCGGCGGCACGTACGGGGGCATGGTCGGCCGGTACGAGCGCGACGGCTTCGCCTTCGACACCGGCCCCGGCCTGCTGACCCTCCCGGCCGTCTACCGCGACCTCGCGCTGAAGACCGGCAAGGAGCCGCTGGAACAGCTCGTCGACCTCGCCCCGGTGGACCCGGAGAGCCGGCACCTGTTCCCGGACGGCACCGCCGTCAGCCTGCCCAACGCCTCCCGCGGCGGCGTCAGCCAGGCCCTGGACGCCGCCTTCGGCGCCGGCTCGGGCGCCCGCTGGAGCGCGGTCATGAACCACGGCCGGACGGTCTGGGAGGCCACCCGCCGCCCGCTCCTGGAGGAGCCGCTCCCGGCCGACCGGTCGCCGCTGCACACCGACCCCTACCCCGTCCCGCCCCGGCGCGGCCTGCTCGCGCGGCTCGGCCGGCCCCGCCCGTGGACCCTCGCCGACGTCGCCGCCCGCGAACTCGGCGGCCACCCCGGCCTCACCGCCCTGCTGGCGGAGCACGCCCTACGCTTCGGCCTGCCCCCCGGCTCCGCCCCCGCCGGGGCCACCGTGCTGCCGTACATGGAGCAGTCCTTCGGCGTCTGGTACGTCCGGGGCGGCCTGCGGGCCCTGGCGGACGCGGTGCACCGGCGCTGCGAGCTGCGCAAGGTGGAGTTCCGCTTCGACACCCCGGTCACCGAGGTGCTGGTCGAGGACGGCCGGGCCTGCGGCGTCGACACCCCGGGCGGCCGGATCGACGCGGATCTGGTGGTCTCCTCGATGGACGCCAGGACCCTGTTCCGTGACGGTCTCGCCCGGTGGCCGGAGCTCGGACCCGGCCACGGGGAGCCGTCCGAGGTGCCCGGCCGGTTCAGCGTGCTGCTCGCGCTGAGCGGCGCCCGGCCGGCCGGCACCCCGCACCGGACGGTGGTGCACGCCGCCGACCCGGCGGCCGAGCGGGACGCCCTGACCCTCTCGGCCCCGCCCTGCGAGCGCCCCACCCTCCAGGTGCTGCGCCCGGACGATCCCTCGCTGCGCCCCGACGACGCGCACGAGAGCGTGGTGCTGACCGCGACCGTCCCCGCCCAGGGCGACGTCGACTGGACGGCGCCCGGGGTCGCCGAGCGCTACGCGGACCAGCTGTTGGCGCACGCCGACGCCGCCGGCCTGGGCCTGCGCGAACGGGTGCTGTGGCGGGTCGTGCGCACCCCGGACGACACCCGCCGGGAGACCGGCGCCCTCGGCGGGTCGGTCCCCCGCCCCGCGCTCGCCGGAGACGGCGGCGGATGGCTCCAGCCCGCCAACGAGTCGCCCGTCCCCGGCCTCTACCTGATCGGCGGAGCGGCCCACCCCGGCGGCGGACTGGCCCGGACCGGCATGTCCGCCTGCATCGCCGCCAACCTGATCGGCCCGGCGTAGCGGCCCTGGCGCCGGAACTCAGCCCTGGGGCCAGGTGTTCTGCTGCTGGTAGCCGTACGTGTGGTCGTAGGACTGCTGCTGCGGGATGCCCTGGGGGTGCTGGCCCGGCTGCTGGCCGGGGTGCTGCTCCAGGTGTTGCTCGGGGTGCTGCTGCGGGGTCTGCCACTGCTGCTGGGGGTGCTGCTCCCAGCCGGGCTGCTGCTGCGGGTAGGACTGGTACTGGTCCTGCTGCGGGTAGCCGTTGTACGGATCGGGCTGCTGGGGGTAGGCCCCGTAGCCCTGGTCGTAGGCGAAGGCGGGCTGCTGCTGGCTCTGCCACTGCTGCTGCTCGTAGGCCGGCTGCGGCTGGGCGGCGTTGTCGTAGCCGGACTGGTAGGCCTCGGCGTAGGGGTCGTGCGGCGCCTGCTGCTGCTCGTAGTAGGCGGGCGCGTAGACGCCGTCCTGGGTGAGTTCCTGCATCTCGAAGGCGGCGGTCTGCTCGACCTCGGGGATGTCCTCGGCAACCGGGGCAAGGACGGGGGCGGCGACCGGGGCCTCCTCGACGGCGCTGACCTCGCCGATCCGCTTCTCGGTGTCCTCGACCGCGGCCACGGCGGCCGCGCCGCCGGTGAGGGCGCCGAGCAGGGGCACCTTGGCGAGCGGGCCGGGCAGCGAGCCGTCGGCCTTGCGCAGCGACCAGCCGGCCCGGTAGCCGCGCTTGACGGAGAGGGTGACGAAGGTCTGGCCGGCCGCGAAGAGGGCGGCGCCGGCGCCGATCACCGGGACGGAGCCGAGCACCATGCCGGCGGCCACCCCGAGGAAGCCGACCAGGGCGAGGGCCCGCCAGTGCAGCGGGGCCCGGTTCTGCAGCAGGACCTCGGCGACCAGCCAGAGCGCCACCACCGCCAACGCGACGTACAGCAGCAGGTATCCGATGCCCATCCGCCCGCTACCTCCAGTCGCGTGCCCGCGCTCGCCGCGCGTGTGCGGCGACTGTACCGGTTCAACGGCCGGGGTACCGCATCGCGTTCCCGCCGGTCGCGGCCGGGGCGCACACGACCGAGCCCGTCACCGTCGGGGCGGTGACGGGCCGGTGAACGTCCGGGCTCGCGGACCCCGGTCTGCCCGGAGCAGGGCCCCCGACGGCGCCGGACGGGGCCTACGCGTGGCGCTGGTGCAGGCCGAGGTTCTGGTAGATCTCCAGCGTCGCCGTGGAGTGGTTGAGCGTGATGAAGTGCAGGCCCGGCGCGCCCTCGGCGAGGAGGCGTTCGGCCATCGCGGTGGCGTGTTCCATGCCGATCGCGCGCAGCGCCGCCGGGTCGTCGACGGCGGCCCGCAGCCGGGCCTCCAGGTCGGCGGGGAAGGCGGAGCCGCTCAGCTGGGGGAAGCGTTCCAGCTGCTTGGCGTTGGTGACCGGCATGATCTCCGGGATGATCGGCGTCTCGCAGCCGGCGGCGGTGACCCGGTCGCGCAGCCGCAGGTAGTCGTCGACCTCGAAGAACATCTGGGTGATCGCGTAGTCGGCGCCCGCCCGGACCTTGCCGACGAAGTGCCGGATGTCCTCGTCCCAGTCGGTGGAGCGCGGGTGCATGTTCGGCGAGGCGGCGACGCCGACGCAGAAGTCGCCGATGCCCTTGATCAGCTCGACCAGCTCGTACGCGTACGTGACGCCGTCGGGGTGCTTGACCCATTCGCCCATCGGGTCGCCGGGCGGGTCCCCCCGGACGGCGAGGACGTTGCGCACGCCCTGGTCGGCGTACTGGCCGATGATGTTGCGCAGCTCGGCGATCGAGTGGTCGACGGCGGTCAGGTGGGCGACCGGGGTCAGCGTGGTCTCGGTGGCGATCCGGCCGACGATGTTGACGGTGCGCTCGCGCGAGGAGCCGCCCGCGCCGTACGTCATGCAGACGAAGTTGGGGTCCAGCGGTTCGAGCCGGCGGATGGCGTCCCAGAGTCTCTGCTCGCCGACCTCGGTGCGCGGGGGCATGAACTCGAAGGAGAAGGACCGCTTTCCGGCTGCCAGGAGTTCGCGGACCGTCAGTGCGCGGTCCGGTCTGGTGGAAGCGATGCCGAGTGCCATGCTGGCAGGTTATCGGGCGTTCGAAGGGGCCGGACAACTCGGTACCACGGATTGAGACAAGCGGTGGACGATACTCCGTCCGTGGTCCGACGAATTCCGACCGGCGCTCGAAGCCCGCGCCCGCCGGCCCGCACGCCGGCTCGCACATCCGTTCCCAGCTACCCCGCTACGCTTGCTGCACCCCAGCGAACCAGCGGAGCCTCATCGTGACCTCGTCCAGCAACCGGCCGGCCAACCCCATAGACGTGGAGGACGTCCGCGCGCGCGTCAACGCCGCCCTCGCCGCGTTCATGGACGGCCAGTCCGCCCTGTTGGACAAGATCTCCCCGCAGCTCGTGCCCGCCGCAGACGCCCTGCGCGACTTCCTGCTGGACGGCGGCAAGCGGCTGCGCCCGGCCTTCTGCTACTGGGGCTGGCGCGGCGCCGGCGGCCCGGCCGGCGGCGAGGGTATCGCGAACGCGGCGGCCGCGCTGGAACTGCTCCAGGCGAGCGCCCTGGTGCACGACGACCTGATGGACCGCAGCGACACCCGCCGCGGCCTGCCCTCGATCCACCGCCGCTTCGAGGCGCTGCACCGGGCGAACGGCTGGCGCGGCGACCGCGAGCAGTACGGCGCCTCGGCGGCGGTGCTGCTCGGCGACCTGCTGCTGATCTGGTGCGACGAGCTGTTCCTGCGCTCGGGCCTGGAGCCGGCCGCCGTGCTGGCCGCCAAGCCGGTGTTCGACCTGATGCGCACCGAGGTCATGGTCGGCCAGTACCTGGACGTCCTGGAGCCGGTGGCCGGCGACTCCGCCGACGAGGGCGCGCTCGACCGGGCGCAGACGGTGCTGCACTACAAGTCGGCGAAGTACACGATCGAGCGCCCCCTCCAGGTCGGCGCGCTGCTGGCCGGGGCCGGCCCGGAGCTGGTGGCGGCGCTGGGGGCGTTCGGGCTGCCGCTGGGCGAGGCCTTCCAGCTGCGGGACGACCTGCTCGGCGTCTTCGGCGATCCGGCGGTCACCGGCAAGCCGGCCGGGGACGACCTGCGCGAGGGCAAGCGCACCCTGCTGGTGGCGCACGCGATGCGGGGCCTGCCGGCCGCCGACGCCCGACACCTGGACGAGCGGCTCGGCGCGCCGGACCTGGTGCCCGAGGAGGTCGCCGGGCTGCGCGACCTGGTGGCCCGCAGCGGCGCGCCCGAGCGGGTGGAGCGCCGGATCGACGAGCTGATGCGGCAGTCCCTGGCCGCGCTGGAGGCGGCGCCGCTGGCCGACGAGCAGGCCCGCACGGTGCTGCTGGCCCTGGCCGAGGCCGCCACCGTCCGCAAGTACTGAGATCCGCACGCAAGAGGATCCGCAGGTACGGAGAACGGTGACGGCCCCCGGGGCCGTCAGGCCGAGCGCACCCGCCGGGCGAGCTCGGCGGCGGCGGCCTGCGGGTCGTCGGCGGCCGTGATGGCGCGGACCACGACGATCCGGCGGGCGCCGGCGGCCAGCACCTCGTCGAGGTTGCCGAGGTCGATGCCGCCGATGGCGAACCACGGCCGGTCGGTGCTCTGCTTCGCCGCGTACGAGACCAGGCCCAGGCCCGGCGCCGGGCGGCCCGGCTTGGTCGGGGTCGGCCAGACCGGGCCGGTGCAGAAGTAGTCCACGCCGGGCTCGGCGACCGCCGCGTCCACCTCGGACTCGGCGTGGCAGGACCGGCCGATCAGCACCTCGTCGCCGAGGATCGCCCGGGCGGCCGGCACCGGCAGGTCGTCCTGCCCGAGGTGCAGCACGTCCGGCCGGGCCGCGTGCGCGACGTCGGCGCGGTCGTTGACGGCCAGCAGCTTGCCGTGGCGGCGGCAGGCGTCCGCGAAGACCTCCAGGGCCTCCAGTTCCTGCTTGGCCTCCAGGCCCTTGTCCCGGAGCTGGACGATGTCCACCCCGCCCGCCAGCGCCGCGTCCAGGAACTGGGCGAGGTCGCCCTGCTCCCGGCGGGCGTCGGTGCACAGGTACAGCCGGGCGTCGGCCAGCCGCCGGCGCGGCGTGTCCGCCGCCATCAGATCAGCATCGCCTGGGCGCGCCGCTTGACCTCGGTGCCGCGGTTCTCCTGCAGCGCCTGGATCGGGCTGCCGGGCAGCGACGGGTCCTCGGTGAAGAGCCACTCCAGGATCTCCACGTCGTTGTAACCGCAGTCGCGCAGCACGGTCAGGGTGCCGGACAGGTGCTTGACCAGCCCCTGGCCGTCGATGAACGCCGCAGGGACCTGCAGCGACTTGTTGGGGCCCCGCCGGACGGCGATCAGCCCGCCGGTGCGGACCAGGTCGCGCACCTCGGTGACGCGCACCCCCCACTGCTCCGAGATGTCGGGCAGGTACATCCACTCGGAAACCAGGGCTTCAATCTTGCTTTCAATCTCACTCACGCCACCAGACTGCCACCTCCACAGCCCCCCGCGCACCAGCCGCTACCCCGCGACCGCCGACTTCAGCGGCACCGAGGGGTCCGCCGCGCGGGCCCGGTCCAGCGCGGTGCCGCGCTCGATCAGCCGGCGGCCCTGGGTCAGATCGCGCGGCCGGTCGACGGCCAGCAGCGCGCTCGGCACCCCGTCGCGCAGCCAGAGCACCGTCCAGGAGGCGTCCTGCGGGCCGCCCCGCCACAGCAGTTCGTCGCCCTCGGCGTGCCGCCCGGCGTACTGGACCATCCGGCCGAACTGCTCCGACCAGAAGTACGGCACCGGGTCGTACGGCGGCGCGTCCGCGCCGAGGACGGCGGCCGCCGCGGCCTCGCCGGACTGCAACGCGTGGTCCCAGTGCTGGACGGCCAGCCGGGCGCCGGAGCGGGCGGACGGGTAGCTGACGCAGTCCCCGGCCGCGAAGACGCCGGGCAGGCCGGTGCGCAGCCGCCCGTCCACCAGGACGGCGCCGGTGCCGTCCAGCTCGACACCGGAACCGGCCAGCCAGCCCGTCGCGGGCCGGGCGCCGACGCCGACCACGACCTCGTCGGCGGGCAGGTGCGAGCCGTCCGCGAGCAGCACCGCGCCCGCCTCGACGGCGGCCACGCCGACCCCGCAGCGCAGGTCGACACCGGCCTCGGCGTACCAGGCGGCCATCGCCGAACCGACCTCGGCCGGCAGCGCGCCGGGGACGGGCGCCGGGCCCGCCTCGACCACCGTCACCTCGCAGCCGGCCGCTCGGGCGGCGGTGGACACCTCGGCGCCGATCCAGCCCGCGCCGACCAGCACCAGCCGCAGGCCGGGCCGCAGCAGGGCGCGCAGCGCCAGCGCGTCGTCCAGGGTGTGCAGCAGGTGCGCGCGCTCGGCGCCGGGCAGGGCGCGCGGGGTGGCGCCGGTGGCGATCACCAGGGCGTCGTACGGGAGGTCGCCGGCGCCGGTGTGCAGCACGCCGGGGGTGAGGCCGGTGGCGCGGCGGCCGGTGAGCAGCTCGATGCCCAGGTGCGGGTAGTCGATGTCCAGGGTGGTGGCGTCGGCCTTGCCGAGCAGCACGTCCTTGGAGAGCGGCGGCCGGTCGTACGGCGCGTGCGGCTCCTCCCCGACCAGCGTGATCCGCCCCCGCCAGCCGCCCTGCCGCAGCTTCAGGGCGCACTGCGCCCCGGCCAGCCCGGCCCCGACGACAACCACCTGATCCGTTGCGTTCAGCTCTGCCACGCCCGTCACTGTACTCAGCGCCCTGCCGGGGCCACCGGCCCGTCCACCCCGCATACGGGCCTTCGGCCGGGCCCGCCCCCGGCGTTATGGTGGGGGCACCATCACGGGAGCCCGGCGTACCGGGCTGAGAGGCGGGCTGGCACGGCCCGCGACCGTCCGAACCTGATCCGGGTCATTCCGGCGAAGGGAGAAGAGCAGCCTTGTCACGCTTGCCCGAGGAAACCCACGCCGATGTGCTGGTGATCGGCGGGGGCATCATCGGCCTCGCCGTCGCCTGGCGCGCCGCGCAGCGCGGGTTGCGGAACATCGTCGTGGTCGACCCCTCCCCCGGCGGCGGGGCGGCCGGGGTCGCGGCCGGGATGCTCGCCCCGGTCACCGAGCTGCAGTACGGGGAGGAGCCGCTGCTGCGCCTCGGCATGGCCTCCAACCAGCGGTACGGGGACTTCGCCGCCGAGCTCACCGAGGCGAGCGGCGGCCTGGACACCGGGTACCGCCGGTGCGGCACGATCGCCGTCGCGCTGGACTCCGACGACCGCGAGGAACTGCGCGAGCTGCACGCCTTCCACCAGCGGCTCGGCCTGGACTCGTCCTGGCTGACCGGCCGGGAGGCCCGCAGGCTGGAGCCGATGCTCGCCCCCGGCGTACGCGGCGGCCTGCACGTCGCGGACGACCACCAGGTGGATCCCCGCCGGCTGCTGACCGCCCTGGTGGCCGCCTGCGAGCTCGCCGGGGTCGTGGTCCACCGTGCCGAGGCCGTCGGGCTGCTGGTCGAGGGCGGCCGCGCGGTCGGCGCCCGGCTCGGCACCGGCGAGACCCCGAGGGCCGACCAGGTGGTGCTCGCGGCCGGCCCGCACAGCCACCGGCTGCCCGGACTGCCGGAGGGCGTGCTGCCGGCCGTCCGCCCGGTGAAGGGGCAGATCCTGCGGCTGCGGATCCCCGAGGCGTACCGGCCGTTCCTGTCCCGCAACGTCCGCGCGGTGGTGCGCGGGCAGCACCTGTACCTGGTGCCCCGGGAGAACGGCGAGCTGGTGATCGGCGCGACCACCGAGGAGCAGGGCTACGACACCACCGTCACCGCCGGCGGGGTGTACGAACTGCTGCGCGACGCCCACGAGTTGGTGCCGGGCATCACCGAACTCCCGCTGCTGGAGACCTCGGCCGGGCTGCGGCCCGGCTCGCCGGACAACGCCCCGCTGCTGGGCCCGACCGCGCTGCCCGGGCTGGTCGCCGCCACCGGCCACTACCGCAACGGCGTGCTGCTCACCCCGGTGACCGCCGACCTGCTCGCCGAGTACCTGGCGACCGGCGAACTCCCCGAGCTCGCACAGCCGTTCACACCCACCCGGTTCTCCCCCGACCGCTCCACCACGAAGGCCTCCGCATGACCGAGATCGCACCACCCGAGACCACACCGGCCCAGACCACCCCAGCCCGGACCGCACCGGCCGAGATCGCGCTGACCGTCAACGGCGAGCCCCGCCGGGTGTCCACCACGACCACCCTCGCGGAGGTCGTGGCCACCCTCAGCACCGCCCACAGCGGCGTCGCCGCCGCCCTCAACGAGGCCGTGGTGCCGCGCAGTTCGTGGCCGGCCCCGGAACTGTCGACGGGCGACCGGATCGAGATCCTCACCGCCGTCCAGGGAGGCTGACATGGCCGACGACCTGCTGACCATCGCCGGGGCGTCCTTCGGCTCCCGGCTGATCATGGGCACCGGCGGCGCACCCAGCCTGGAGATCCTGGAACGGGCGCTACTGGCCTCCGGCACCGAGCTGACCACCGTGGCGATGCGCCGGGTCGACGCCGGCACCCAGGGCTCCGTCCTGGACGTGCTGACCCGCAACGGCATCCGGGTACTGCCCAACACGGCGGGCTGCTTCACCGCCGGGGAGGCCGTGCTGACCGCCCGGCTGGCCCGCGAGGCGCTCGGCACCGACTGGGTGAAGCTGGAGGTGATCGCCGACGAGCGGACCCTCCTGCCGGACCCGATCGAGCTGCTGGACGCCGCCGAGACCCTGGTCGACGACGGCTTCACGGTGCTGCCGTACACCAACGACGACCCGGTGCTGGCGCGCAAGCTGGAGGACGTCGGCTGCGCGGCGATCATGCCGCTGGGCTCGCCGATCGGCTCCGGCCTGGGCATCCGCAACCCGCACAACTTCCAGCTGATCGTGGAGGGCGCGGGCGTCCCGGTGATCCTGGACGCGGGCGCCGGCACCGCCTCGGACGTCGCGCTGGCGATGGAGCTGGGCTGCGCGGCGGTGATGCTCGCCTCCGCGGTGACCAGGGCGCAGGACCCGGTGCTGATGGCCGAGGCGATGCGGCACGCCGCCGAGGCGGGCCGGTTCGCCCACCGGGCCGGCCGCATCCCGCGCCGGTTCCACGCCGAGGCCTCCTCGGCGATGGCCGGCCGGGCGGAGCTGGACACCCGCGAGCACCCGGCGTTCTGACGCCCTGGCGCCCGGGCACCCGCCGCGTGTGCCGTGTCACAAACCGGGCACAGCCGGGCCCGGAGGCGATGTCCTCCGGGTCCCGCTGCCGCCTGCGGCCCTAGACTCTCCGGGTGGACATGGCATTGCACGACCCCTTGATCGGTACCCTGCTCGACGGCCGGTACCGGGTCGAGCAGCGCATCGCGACCGGCGGGATGTCCACCGTCTACAGGGGCACCGACACCCGGCTGGACCGGGTCGTCGCCCTCAAGGTGATGCACCCCGCGCTGGCCGGGGACGACGGCTTCACCGCCCGGTTCATCCGCGAGGCCAAGGCCGTCGCCCGGCTCTCCCACCCGAACGTGGTGAACGTCTTCGACCAGGGCGCGGACGGCGCAAACGTCTTCCTCGCCATGGAGTACGTGCCCGGCCGCACCCTGCGGGACCTGCTGCGCGACCGCGGCGCACTGTCCGTGCGGGCCGCGCTGGACGTGCTGGAGCCGGTGCTGGCCGCCCTCGGCGCCGCCCACCGGGCCGGGCTGGTGCACCGGGACGTCAAGCCCGAGAACGTGCTGATCACCGAGGACGGACTGGTCAAGGTCGCCGACTTCGGCCTGGTCCGGGTCCTCGGCACCGCCGACGGCGCGCCCACCTCGACCAGCACCGCGACCGGCGGCACGGTCCTCGGCACCGTCTCCTACCTGGCCCCCGAGCAGATCCTCCCGGACGCCCCCACCGACCAGCGGGTCGACGTCTACGCGGCCGGCATCCTGCTCTACGAGATGCTCACCGGCCGCCGCCCACACACCGGCGACAACCCCGTCCAGGTCATGTACAAGCACCTGCACGAGGACGTCCCCGCCCCCTCGCTGATCGCCCCGGCCGTCGGCCCCGGGCTGGACGCCATAGTGGCCGGCGCCTGCGCCCGGACGGCCGAGGCCCGCCCGTACGACGCGGTCGAACTGCTCGCCGCCCTCCAGCGGCTCCGCCGCACGCTCACCCCGGCCGAGCTGGACGCCGAGCCGCCGGCCTCCACCCGGCCCAGCCCGCGCTACCCGACCAGCGAGCCGACCTCGGTGATCCAGCCGCCGACGGGGCCCGTCGACGCCGCGGCGCCGGAGCCCACCAGCGTGCTGGACGTGCCGGCGGAGCTGCTGGACCAGCTGCTGGTCGAGCCGCGCCCGTACGACGAGCCGACCCCGGTGCACGGGCGCCGGCCCGGCCTGCTGCGCCGCCTCCCCCGCAAGCCGCTGATCTGGGCGGCCGCGCTGACCGCCCTGGTGCTGGCGGTCGGCGGCGCGACGTACGGGCTGTCCGAGGGACTGTACGGGCCGGTACCCGGCGTGCTCGGCAAGGACCGGGCCGAGGCCCAGCGGATCCTGGACAAGGACGGCATGCACGGCCGCTTCGTCGAGGCGTTCAGCGAGAGCGTCCCGGCCGGGCAGGTGATCGCCACCGACCCCGGGGTGGGTGCGCGGACCCGCAAGAGCGACACCGTGACGGTCACCGTCTCCAGGGGCCCCAAGCGGATCGCGGTGCCGGACCTGACCGGGAAGACCGCCGACCAGGCCGCCGACGCGCTGACCGCGGCCCAGCTGACCAGGGGCGGCGTGACCGGGACGTACGACGACACCGTGCCGGAGGGCGTGGTGATCAGCAGCTCGCCGGCGGCCGGGCAGCTGCTCCAGGAGAACACCGCGGTCTCGCTGGTGGTCAGCAAGGGCATGGTGCCCGTCCCGGACGTCACCGGGATGAGCAAGGACGACGCGGCGAAGGCGCTCCAGGCGGCCGGCTTCACGATGCAGACCAGCGGGGTCAACCTGTTCGGCACGGGCAAGGTGTCCGGCCAGTCCCCGGCGGCCGGCGAGCGGCGCCCGCAGCACACCGCGGTGACGGTCAACTTCCCCTTCTTCTAAGGGGATTCCTCGCTTCTGAGGGGATTCCTCCGAACGTCGGTCCGCCCTCAGCGCAGCGGGCCGTCGCCCGGCTCCTCCTGGTGGGAGTAGCGCTGCTCGCGCCACGGGTCGGCGAGGTTGTGGTAGCCGCGCTCCTCCCAGAAGCCCCGGCGGTCGGCCCGCATGTACTCCACCGCGCGGACCCACTTGGGGCCCTTCCAGGCGTACAGCCCGGGGACGATCAGCCGGACGGGGAAGCCGTGCTCGGCGGTCAGCGGCTCGCCGTTGCGGTGGGTGGCGAAGATCGTCCGCGGGTCGGCGAAGTCGGCCAGCCGCAGGTTGGCGCTGTAGCCGTACTCGGCCCAGACCATCACGTGGGTGACGCCGGGCGCGGGGGGCTCCAGGTCGAGGAGGGCGGCGGCCGGCACGCCCGACCACTCGTTGCCGAGCAGCGTGAACTTGGTGACGCAGTGCAGGTCGGCGACGACGGTGGTGCGCGGCAGGGCGTGGAAGGCCTCGAAGCCCCAGCTGCGCTTCTCCGCCGAGGCGGTCGCGCCGAACACCTGGAGGTCCCAGGTCAGCGGCTTGAAGCGGGGTACGGGCCCGTAGTGCAGGGCGGGCCAGCCGCGCTGCACGCGCTGCCCCGGGGGGAGCCTCGGGTCAGACGGCGGAAGCGGTTCTTGTTCGGACTGACCCATGACTCCATGGTGACAGACGGCGGTCGACGCGCCGTGCGCGCCCCTTGGCGCGGCCACGCGCCCCATCCCCAAGAACCGGTGGTCGAGCCCGTATCAGCTCAAATCGGATATTCCGAAACATGTCCTAGTGAGTGTGAACTTACTGGAACTTTCTCCCATTTCGATGCCAGGATGCGCAGCGCAGGAGTCACAACAGGCCGTAGCGCAGGGAGGCACCAGCCATGCAGGGCGACCCAGAGGTCATCGAGTTCCTCAACGAGCAGCTCACCGCGGAGCTCACCGCGATCAACCAGTACTTCCTGCACGCCAAGATGCAGGAGAACTTCGGCTGGACGAAGCTCGCCAAGTACACCCGGCACGAGTCCTTCGACGAGATGAAGCACGCCGAGACCCTCACCGACCGGATCCTCTTCCTGGACGGGCTGCCGAACTACCAGCGGCTGTTCCACGTCCGGATCGGCCAGACGGTCAAGGAGATGTTCGAGGCGGACCGCCAGATCGAGGTCGAGGCGATCGACCGGCTGAAGCGCGGGATCGTCGTGATGCGCGCCAAGAACGACGTCACCTCGGCGAACATCTTCGAGGACATCCTGGCCGACGAGGAGCACCACATCGACTACCTCGACACCCAGCTGGAGCTCCTGGAGAAGCTCGGCGAGGCGCTCTACCTCGCCCAGGTGATCGAGCAGCCGGAGTCCTGAGCCCTCAGGCCGAGCCCTCAGCCCGAGTCCTCAGGCCGCGCGCAGCGGGGCGACCAGGGCCGGGGCGGCGGGAGCCGCGGCGGCCACCGGCGCGGGCGCGGCCTGGGCCTGGGCCTGCGGGTCGGCCAGGCCGAGCTTCGCGGCGAGGCGGGCGGTCGGGCAGGGCCGGGCGCCGTGCTCGCCGAGCAGAGCCTGGATCCGGCGGACGCAGGACCCGCAGTCGGTGCCGGCCTTGCAGCCCCGGGCGATCTGGCGCGGGGTCTCGGCACCGGCGTCGATCGCCTTCTTCACCTGGTCCTCGGTGACCGCATGGCACATGCACACGTACATCGCGGACTCTCCAGGGTGGTGCGGCGCCGACTGGCGGAACGATCTTGACTAAGGCTTGCCTTACTTCACTAAGCCTCACCTTACCCGGCGATCCGGGTACGAAAAAGCCCCTCCGGGCTCGGGGACCCCGAATCCGGAGGGGCTTTCGTCACATTCGTTCACCGGTGACCCGCCGGCGGCGGCTCACCCGTGGCAGCTCACTGGCCGCGGTACATCTCCGCCACCAGGAACGCCAGGTCCAGCGACTGGCTGCGGTTGAGCCGCGGGTCGCAGGCCGTCTCGTAGCGCTGGTGCAGGTCGTCGACCAGCACCTCGTCGCCACCGCCGACGCACTCGGTCACGTCGTCGCCGGTCAGCTCCACGTGGATGCCGCCCGGGTGGGTGCCCAGCGCGCGGTGCACCTCGAAGAAGCCCTTGACCTCGTCGAGCACGTCGTCGAAGCTGCGGGTCTTGTGGCCGCTGGAGGCCTCGAAGGTGTTGCCGTGCATCGGGTCGCAGATCCACACCGGCTGGGCGCCGGACGCGGTGACCTTCTCCACCAGGGTGGGCAGGTGGTCGCGGACCTTGCCCGCACCCATCCGGGTGATGAAGGTGAGGCGGCCCGGCTCGCGCTCCGGGTCCAGCTTCTCGATCAGGGTCAGTGCCTCGTCGACCGAGGTGGTCGGGCCGAGCTTGACGCCGATCGGGTTGCGGACCTTCGAGGCGAACTCGATGTGCGCGTGGTCCAGCTGGCGGGTGCGCTCACCGATCCACACCATGTGGCCGGAGACGTCGTACAGCTCGCCGGTGCGCGAGTCCACGCGGGTCAGCGCGGTCTCGTAGTCGAGGATCAGCGCCTCGTGCGAGGAGAAGAACTCGACGGTCTTGAACTCCTCCGGCGCCACACCGCAGGCGTTCATGAACGCCAGGGCGTTGTCGATCTCCCGGGCGAGCTGCTCGTAGCGCTGGCCGGCCGGCGAGTTGCGCACGAAGTCCTGGTTCCAGGCGTGCACCTGGCGCAGGTCCGCGTAACCACCGGTGGTGAACGCGCGCACCAGGTTCAGCGTCGCGGCGGACGCGTTGTACATCCGCTTGAGGCGCTCCGGGTCCGGGATGCGGGACTCGGGGGTGAAGTCGAAGCCGTTCACCGAGTCGCCGCGGTAGACCGGCAGCGTCACGCCGTCGCGGGTCTCGGTCGACTTGGAGCGCGGCTTGGAGTACTGGCCGGCGATCCGGCCCACCTTCACGACCGGCACCGAGGCCGCGTACGTCAGCACGGCGGCCATCTGCAGCAGGGTCTTCAGCTTGTTGCGGATGTGCTCCGCCGAGACGCCGTCGAAGGCCTCGGCACAGTCACCGCCCTGCAGCAGGAAGGCCTCCCCGCGCGCCACGGCTCCGAGCCGGGCGCGCAGCTGGTCGCACTCGCCGGCGAACACGAGCGGCGGATAGGAGGCGAGCTCGGCAAGGGTCTTGCGCAGAGCCTCTTGGTCCGGCCATTCAGGCTGCTGCGCCGCGGGCAGGGACTGCCAGGAGTGGCCAGTCCTCGATGTCTCAGTCGTCACGGTCACACCACCAAGGCTACGGGGTGACCCGAGCGATTCGTGACCATTGCCCGAGGGGTGAGACATAACTCGGACAAACACGTGACCGGGCTCACCCTCCCCGCACGATCCGCTACGCTCGAACCATGCACGCGCCCCACACCCACTCCTGGTGGTGGGCCTCCCCCAAGGGTGGCCCACCGATCGCGCGTTCCTAGACGAACACGACGGCCGCCCCTCGGGGCGGCCGTCGGCATATGCGCAGACGGCCCTCCGGGAGCGGATCCCAGCACCGCACCTCACCAGTCCCCCGGAAGGAAGCCGCTCCGTGACCGCCACCGCCGACCTGCTCGCCCGCCTCACCGCTCCCGACGCGCCCGCGTTCGCCCTGCTGCACCGCCGCACCCCCCGGCTCGCCCCGGACACCGTCGAGGTGCTGGTGGGCACCGTCGACAGCTACCAGAACCTCGCCGACCTGCCGGTCCGCACCGGCGTCCCGGCCGACGGCCCGGTGCACGACCTGCTCGCGCTCGTCCCGTACCGGCAGATCCGCGAGCGCGGCTTCGAGGCGCACGACGACGGGACCCCGCTGCAGGCCCTCTCGGTGACCGAACAGCACACCCTGCCACTGGCCGAACTCACCGCCGCCCTGCCGCAGTCGCCGGTCTCGCTCACCGGCGGCTCGTTCGACATCGACGACGAGGCGTACGCCACGATCGTCCGCCGGGTGATCGAGGAGGAGATCGGCAACGGCGAGGGCGCCAACTTCGTGATCCGGCGCGACTTCGGCGCCACCCTGGAGAACTTCTCGCCCGCACTCGCGCTCACCCTGTTCCGGCGGCTGCTGGAGCAGGAGCGCGGCGCCTACTGGACCTTCCTGGTGCACACCGGAGAACGCGTCCTGGTCGGCGCCTCCCCCGAGGTGCACGTCCGGCAGAGCGGCGGCACCGTCGTGATGAACCCGATCTCCGGCACCTACCGCTATCCGGCCGGCGGCTCGGACATCGACTCGCTGCTCCGGTTCCTCCACGACCCCAAGGAGCTGGAGGAACTGACGATGGTCGTCGACGAGGAGCTCAAGATGATGTGCACGGTCGGCGACCTCGGCGGCCAGGTGCTCGGGCCCCGGCTCAAGGAGATGTCCCACCTCGCCCACACCGAGTACGAGCTGCGCGGACGCACCTCGCTGGACGTCCGCGAGGTGCTCCGCGAGACGATGTTCGCCGCCACCGTCACCGGCAGCCCGGTACAGAACGCCACCCGGGTCATCAAGCGGTACGAGCCCGGCGGGCGCGGCTACTACTCCGGCGCGCTCGCCCTGATCGGCCGCTCCGCCAGCGGCGGGCAGCTGCTGGACTCGCCGATCTGCATCCGCACCGCCGACATCGACCCGGCCACCGGCCGCCTGGTCGTCCGGGTCGGCGCCACGCTCGTCCGCCACTCCGTCCCCGAGTCCGAGGTCGCCGAGACCCACGCCAAGGCCGCCGGGGTGCTCACCGCGATCGGCGCCCGGCCCGCGCCCGCCCGGCTGCCCGGCCCCACCGGCCCCCGGCTGGCCGACGACCACCGCGTCCAGGCCGCCCTGGACGCCCGGCGGGCCGACCTCGCCCCGTTCTGGCTGCGGATGCAGACGCCGACCGTGGTCACCGAGTCCGCGCCGACCCTGGTGGTCGACGGCGAGGACACCTTCACCTCGATGCTCGCCCACCTGCTCACCTCGATCGGCCACCAGGTCAGCGTCGTCCGCTACGACGCGCCCGGGCTGCCCGCCCTGCTGGCGGCGCACCGCGGGCCGCTGGTGCTGGGCCCCGGGCCCGGCGACCCGGCGCTCGCCGACGACCCCAAGATGGCCCTGCTGCGGCCGGTCGTCGCGGACGCCCTGGCCGCGGTCCGGTCCGGGGCCCGCACCGCGCCGCTGCTCGCGGTCTGCCTCAGCCACCAGCTGCTCTGCGGCGAGCTCGGGCTGGCGCTGGGCCGCAAGGACGTCCCGTACCAGGGGGCGCAGGAGAGCGTCGACCTGTTCGGCACCAAGCACACCGTCGGCTTCTACAACACGTTCACCGCGCGCTGCTCGGACGCCGACGCGGCCCGGCTCGCCGCACAGGGCGTCGAGGTCGCCCGGGACGCCGCCACCGGGGACGTCCACGCGCTGCGCGGGCCCGGCTTCGCCGGCCTCCAGTTCCACCCCGAGTCGGTGCTGACCCGCGACGGCGTCGGCATCGTGGCGGGCCTGCTGCGCGAGGCGGCGGCCGTCCGCGGCTGAGGAACCGGCTGAGCAGCCGGTGGGGGGGCGGGGGCGGGGGGCGCCCCCCCCCCCCCCCCCGGCCCCCCCCCCGGCGGCGCCCGCCCGGGCCCGCGGGGGTAGGGGGCGAGGCCCACGGCGCGCCCCCGTGGCGCGCGGCGGCCCCCGCCCCCCCTCCCCCCCCGGGGGCCCCCGGGGGGGGGGGCCCGCCCCGGCCCCCCCCCCCCCACCGCACGCGGGACCGCCGACGCGGCCGGACCCGCCGGAGCCGTCAGATGTCGTCGTCCAGCCCCTGCTCGATCGCGTACCGCACCAGTTCCACCCGGTTGTGCAGTTGCAGCTTGCCGAGCGTGTTCTGGACGTGGTTCTGCACCGTCCGGTGCGACAGCACCAGCCGGTCGGCGATCTGCCGGTACGACAGGCCCTTGGCCACCAGGCGCAGGACCTCGGTCTCCCGCGCGGTCAGCTGCGGGACGGCCGGCGCGGAGGCCGGGGCCGGTTCGGCGGCCAGCCGGCGGAACTCGCCCAGCACCAGGCCGGCCAGGCCCGGGGTGAACACGGCGTCGCCCACGGCCGTGCGCCGCACCGCGTCCAGCAGCTCCTCCCGCCCGGCCGACTTGACCAGGTACCCGGTCGCGCCGGACTTCACCGCCTCCAGCACGTCCTGGTGCTCGCCGCTGGCCGAGAGCACCAGCACCCGCACCGCCGGATCCTGCGCGACCACCTGGCGGCACACCTCGGCGCCGGGCAGACCGGGCAGGTTGAGGTCCAGCACGACGACCTGCGGCGAGCAGGCGCGGGCCCGGCGGACGGCCTCCTCGCCGTCGCCCGCGGTGGCCACCACGTCGAGCCCCGCCTCGGCGAGGTCCCGCGAGACGGCGTCGCGCCACATCGGGTGGTCGTCCACGACCATCACCCGTATCGGCCGGTCAGTCGTCGGCTGATCGGTCATCAGAGCCCTTCCTCGGGACACGGAGTTCGACCTCGACGCCCTCTCCGGGCGCCGAGTACAGCTCGGCCGTGCCGCCGAGGTCCAGCAGCCGGCCGCGGATGGACTGGGAGACGCCCAGCCGCCCGGCCCGCTCCGCCTCGCCGAGGCGGCCGGGGGCGAAGCCGGGGCCGTCGTCGCGGATGCTGACCGTGACGGCCTGCGGCTCGTCCTCCACCAGGATCCAGGCCCGGGCCCGCTCCCCGGCGTGCCGGCGGACGTTGTCGACGGCGGCGCCGACCGCCGCAGCCAGTTCGCCGGCCGCCCCGGCGGGCAGCAGCACCGGCCCGCCGGGGGCGGACAGCGTGATCCGCTCGTCGGCGTACGGGCGCAGCAGCGCGGTGAGGTCCTGCGGCTCCCCGGCCCCGCACCCCTGCGGGCGCTGCCCCGGGATCGGGCCGCCGGTCATCAGCGCCCGCAGGGCGCGCTCCTGCTCGCCGGCCAGTCGGCCGAGTTCGGCGAAGTCGGCGTCGCCGCCCGGGCGTCCACCGGCCGCAGCCGCGGCGCCCTCGGCCGGCCGTGCGGTGAGTTCGGCGCCGTGGCGCTGGACGAGGGCGAGCACCTGGAGCACGCCGTCGTGGATGTCCCGGGAGAGCCGCTCGCGCTCCCGGGTGGCCGCCTCGACCTGGAGTGCCCGGGTGAGCGTCGCCTCGCTGGCGCGGGCCAGTTCGATGACGTAGCCGATGGCGCAGCCGGCCACCATCAGCAGCATGATGTTGTGGATGTTGTCGCCGGTCGGGCCGCCGTGGCCGAGGATGTTGGCGACGCCGATCACCGTGCCCGCGGCGGCCGCCCAGCGCCAGCCGCCCTTGCCGGCGAAGCCGAGCACCGTGCCGGCGGCCCAGATGGTCGGCAGGGTGGGCGCGCCGTGGCTGATCCGTACCGGGTCGTCGGTCAGGCCGCTCATCACGATGCCGGTGACGGCGAGGGTGAGGTCGGTGCCGAGCACGTACCAGGTGCAGCGCTGCGGGCCGGCGAAGGCCCGGGTGCTGGCGAGTGTCCAGAGGGTGAGTGTGCCGAGGAAGATCCAGCCGGCGACGGGGTGCAGGAAGTCCAGGTAGGAGTTGAGGTAGCGCAGCAGGGCGTAGCACAGGGCCAGCACCCGGAAGTAGGAGATGGCCTTCCACAACGGCAGTTCGACGGACATGCCCCCGGCCGCGACCGCGCCGCCGACTGCCCCGGTTCTCTCGCCGTCCGTCATCCTTGCGCCCCTCCCCTGGGCCGTGCCCGCGGTCGTCAGGCCGACCCGGTCTCCTTCGGCTCCTGCCCGGACTGCTCGGCCTGCTCCGTCGCGGCGGCCTTGTCGGCGGCGGCCTTCTCGGCCTCCGCCTCCGCCTTCTCCGCCTTGGCGGCGGCCTTGCGCTCGGCGTCGGCCTTCTTCTTGTCGTCGGCGATCTGCCGCTTGGCGGCGGTCGCGTAGATGTCCACGTACTCCTGGCCGGAGAGCCGCATGATCTCGTACATCACCTCGTCCGTCACCGAACGGAGGATGAAGCGGTCGTTCTCCATGCCGTGGTAGCGGGAGAAGTCCAGCGGGCGGCCGATCCGGATGCCGGGGCGGGTGCCGAAGTTGGGGATCACCTGACCGGGCGGCTGGACCTTCTCGGTGTCGA
Organism: Kitasatospora sp. NPDC059812; assembly: GCF_042732075.1. NCBI lineage: Bacteria > Bacillati > Actinomycetota > Actinomycetes > Kitasatosporales > Streptomycetaceae > Kitasatospora > Kitasatospora sp. NPDC059812. The sequence continues at coordinate 89,902 of NZ_JBHWIO010000001.1, read as the reverse complement.
TCATGGCGACCGGGATGACCGGCGCGCCGGTGGCCAGCGCGACGCGGGCCAGGCCGCCGACCTTGCCGCGGTACAGCTTGCCGTCGGGCGAGCGGGTGCCCTCGGGGTAGACGCCGAACAGCTCGCCGCCGTCCAGCACCGCGATGGCGCTGCGGATCGCGGCCTCGCCCGCGCCGCGCACGCCCGAGCGGTCCACCGGCAGCTGGCCGACGCCCTTGAAGAACGCGGCGGTCAGCCGGCCCTTGATGCCCGGGGTGTTGAAGTACTCGGCCTTCGCGATGAAGGTCACCCGGCGTTTGATCAGCGCGGGGAAGAAGAAGGAGTCCGAGAAGGACAGGTGGTTGCTCGCGATGATGGCCGCGCCCTCGGTGGGGATGTTCTCCTCACCCTCGATCCACGGCCGGAAGAAGATCCGAAGCAGTGGCGCGACGATCATCTTCATCAGTCGGTAGAACAACCCGGGCCTCCTGTTATGCGGACCGGTCGATCCTAATGCCCCGTGGGCTCGGCCCGCGCCCCGCCCCGCCCCGGCGGGCCGCCGCCGGACTCCCGCAGGCACTCGCACGGGGGCCTCCGCGAGGGGCGCGCGGCCCGCGCGGAGGCCGCCATGAGGGGTGTACGTCCCGGGCGGGGCCGTGGGACGATGCGGATTCCCGCAGCCTCCCCCTCCAGCGTTCCTCCCCCAGCGCCACCCGCCCGCGAAGGAGTCCGCCATGCCGTTGCTGCCCGGTGCCGAACCGTACCGCCACCGCGGCGGACCGGTGGGGGTGCTGCTGTGCCACGGCTTCACCGGATCGCCGCAGTCGCTGCGGCCCTGGGCGGAGGAACTGGCGGCGGCCGGGTTCAGCGTGTCGCTGCCGCTGCTGCCCGGGCACGGCACCCGGTGGCGGGACATGCAGGTCACCCGCTGGGAGGACTGGTACGCCGAGGTCGAGCACGAACTGCTGACGCTCTCCGCCGAGTGCGAGCAGGTCTTCGTCTGCGCGCTGTCGATGGGCGGCGCGCTGGCGCTGCGGCTGGCCGCGCTGCACGGTCCGGCGGTGTCCGGGCTGGTGCTGGTCAACCCGTCGGTGCGCTCGGACAACCCTGCGAGTGTGCTGCTGCCGGTGCTGCGGCACCTCGTGCCGAGCGTGCCCGGGATCGCCGACGACATCGCCAAGCCCGGCACGGTCGAGCTGGGCTACGACCGGACGCCGCTGAACGCCGCCTGGTCGCTGGGCCGGCTGTGGCGGGACGTCCAACGGCGGCTGCCGCAGGTGACCCAGCCGGTGCTGCTCTTCCGCAGTCCGCAGGACCACGTCGTCTCGCCGGCCAACTCGGAACTGGTGCTGGCCCGGATATCCTCGACCGACGTGACGGAGCGGCTGTGCCAGCGCAGCTTCCACGTCGCGACGCTGGACCACGACGCGGCGGAAATATTCGCGGCCAGCCAGGACTTCATCCGACGGCTGGCCCCCGCACACGCGGTGGGCGTCACCGGGGTCGAATCCGACGATCACCATGGCTGAAGGGCCGGAAGTGCACGAGAGCAGCACGGCGGGCGGCGGGGACGAGGCACCCCGCGAGGACGGCACGGCGAAGGACAGCACGGCGAAGGACGGCACCGCGCACAGCGGCGCCCCGGCGGACCGTCCGGGGGCGGACGGCGTCACCGCCCCGGCCGCGGAGGCCGCCGAAGCACCGGCCGCCGACCGGCGCCCGGCCGAACCGGACGCCACCGCGCCCGCGGAGCCCCGCACCCGGCGCGCCCCCGAGCGCAGCCAGGCCGAGCAGGACGAGATCTTCGCCGCCCTGGTCGCCCAGTTCGACGACCCCGTGGACCTCACCAACCCCAACTGGCCGGAGGTCGAGAACCTCCGGGCCCAGAGCGAGCTGAAGGGCGGCTTCAAGGACGCCCCCGGCTCCCGGACCGACCCGGACGACCTCACCGACCTCGCCCCGCAGCCCCGCCCCCGCTCCGGTCGGCCGGTGATGCCGGCGGCGGGCTCGGGCCCGCGCGACTTCGAACTGGCCGAGGAGACCGACGAGGACCACTACGTCCCGCCGGAGCCCCCGCCGCTGCCGACCGCCGACGTCACCGCGAAGTTCGCCTGGCTCGCGGTGCTCGGCGGCCCCGCCCTGCTGCTGTTCGACGCGGTGGTGTGGCGGGAGATCGCCGGCTGGCCGGCCTGGGTCGGGATCACCGCCTTCCTCGGCGGCTTCGTCACCCTGGTGACCCGGATGAAGGACCGCGACGAGGACGAGCCCGAGGACCCGGACAACGGCGCCGTGGTCTAGGTTGCTGGAGCCTCCGGCAGCTCCAGCACCGCGAGCACCGGCAGGTGGTCGGTCGCGGCGCGCAGGTCGGCCTCGGTGACGCCGGGCAGCCCGTGCGGCACCCCGCAGCCGAGGACGGTGATCCCGGGCGTGGCGAACACGGCGTCGATCCGCTGGTAGGGGCGCTCGGGGACGGACGTGAACTCGCCGCCCCAGGGCGCGGTCGGGTACCCGTCCTGGAGCCGCGCGGCCAGCAGCTGCCAGCCCCTGCCGTCCGGGTGCTCGTTGAAGTCCCCTGCCACGATGCCGTGTTCGGCGATCCCGAGCTGGTCGAGCAGCAGCTCGAACTGGCCGTACCGCTCGTCGGCGTCCAGGCTGAGGTGGCAGCTGGTGAGGGTGAACGGCGCCGTTCCGGGCAGTCGCAGCAGCGCGGTGGCGAAGCCGCGGGCGTGCAGGCCGCGGGTCTTGGGCAGCAGCCGGTCGTGCACGCCCAGCAGTTGCGCCGCGCCGGGCCGGCCGAGCAGCAGCGGCCCGGCGGCGGTCCGGCCGCCGCCGGCCAGGACGACCGTCCCGGTGCTCCGGGCCAGCCGGGCGGCCTGGCCCTCGGGCCGCCAGTAGCGCGGTGACTCCTGGATGCAGACCAGGTCGGGTGCGCAGGCCCGGATCACCCGGGCCAGCGCCCGCCGGTCGTCCCGCAGCGAGCGGATGTTGTAGCTGAGCAGGCGCAGCCGGCGCGGGCCGGGCGGCGGCGGTTCGGCGGGTGCCGTGGTCATGGTCCTGGTCCTCCCCGTACGTGGTGCGTGGGACGACCGTACGGCAGGGCCGGGGGCGTGCGTCGGCGGCGGCGCGTCCGGGGTTGGTCGGGGTCCGGTCGCACCGCCGCCGGCGGGTTCAGGGGGTGGCTACGCGGTGCGGGCCAGGTCGGCGGCGCCGACGATGCCGGCGGCGGAGCCCATCGAGGCCAGCACGACCTCGGCGCGCGGGCGGTGGATGCCGCCGGTGAGGTAGTGCTCGAAGGCCTTGGCGACCGGGTCGAGCAGCAGGCGGCCGGAGTCGGAGACGCCGCCGCCGAGGACGAAGACGCCCGGGTCGAAGAGCGCGGCGAGGTCGGCCATGCCGCGGCCGAGCCAGTCGGCCAGTTCGGCGTAGCACTCCAGGGCGAGCGGGTCGCCCTCCTCGGCCGCCTCGGTGATGTGGATGCCGCGGATGGTCTCGGCGACGCCGTCGTTGAGCTCCAGCATCCGCCGGCCGCGCACCTGGTCGGCGGCGGCCTTCTCCCGACCGTAGCGGCGCAGCGCCCGCCCGGAGCCGTACTGCTCCCAGCAGCCCTTGCCGCCGCAGCCGCAGGTCAGGCCGTCGGGGACCATGTTGAGGTGGCCGATCTCGCCGGCCACGCCGAACCGGCCGCGGTGCAGCCGGCCGTCGAGGACGATGCCGCCGCCGATGCCGGTGCCGACGGTGATCAGCACCATGTCCTGGTGGTCGGCGGCGGCGCCGAAGCGGAACTCGGCCCAGGCGGCGCAGTTGGCGTCGTTCTCGACGACGGTGTCCAGGCCGGCGAGCTCCTCGATGCGGCCGCGCAGCGGCTCGTTCTCCCAGTCGATGTTGGGCGCGAAGATCACCGTGGAACGGTTGCTGTCCACGAAGCCGGGGGCGCCGACGCCGACGGCGGTGACGTCGGGGTGCTGCTCCTTGAGCTCGCGCACGGCCTGCGCGATGGCATCGACCGCCCACTGCGGGTCGGCCGGGGTGGGCACCCTGGTCCGGGCCAGGATCGCGCCCGCCTCGTCGACCACGCCTGCCGCAATCTTGGTCCCGCCGACATCGACGCCGATGGTCAGAGCCATGTGTCCCTCAGCTATTCACTCGTTCCCGCTGGGCGGAACGGTACCGCCCAACCCTGCCCCCCGTACACAGCCTCGCATACATTAACCGAAGACAATCATGGACCAACCGGGCCGTGACGCTTCAAAAGTCGTATCTAATCGCCCGCTTCGTCACGCACCAGAGCAACGCGATCACGGTTCGAAGGTTACGGATTCACTGCTTGGCGGACGCCTCGTCAGGCGTGTCGAGGTCGATCCGCTCGGTGGCGGCGCCCTCGCCGGCCGTCCAGCGGTGCTCGTGGCCGGCCACCGCGGCCCGGTAGGCGGCCAGCAGTTCGGTGCCCGCGGCGGCCAGTCCGGAGCCGGCGGCGGCGAGGTGGGAGTAGACCTCGGGCTGCTGGGTGCGCAGCCGGTCGGCCAGCCCGGAGAGGGTGATCAGGGTGTCGGCGCTCGCCTCCTGCGCCTTCTGGCCGACGGCGGAGGCGAGCTTGCGCACCTCGTCCACCAGCGGGCCCAGCTCCGGCCCGAACGGGTGGGCCTGCGGACCGCCCGGCTCGGCGGTGGGCTCGGTCCGGTCGTCGGTGCTGGTCATCGCGGGCGCCTCCTCAGCCGGGGCCGCACCCTGCGGCCCTCGGGCCCGACGCTACCGGACAGCCCGTAGGGGCCCCGAAAGCACTTCAGCCCCGGGGCCAGAGCGCCGGGTCGGGCGCGAACCGCACCGAGAGCGCCCCGTCGTGCAGGCTCGCGCCGGCCACCGTGCAGCGGCGCAGCGCGGACGGCAGGGTGAGCACCCGGCGGTGGGCACCGAGGCCGACCACCAGTTCGTCGCCGCGCCGGACGAGGTCCAGCTCGGCCCGGTCGGCGCCGGGCAGCGCGAGGTGCCAGACCAGCAGGCCCTCCTCGGCGAGGCGGTCCTCGACCGGCCAGGGCTCGGGGGCCAGCCGCTCCGGGCCGGGCCCGTCCCCGTACAGCCGGTCGGCGACGGCCTCCAGGGTGGCCTCGGCCAGTCCGGTGGCCAGCACCGGGGCGTCGGTCTCGGCCGCGAGCTCGGCCAGCTCCTCCCGGCGGCGGCGGGCCAGCGCGGCCAGCCACGGGTCCGGCGAGTCGGCCGCGCCCTCGGGCAGCACGCCGTGCACCACGACGGCGTCCGGCCGGTGGCCGTGCAGGGCCAACCCGGCCCGGATCCGGCCCAGTTCCTGGTACGGGTGGCCGTCGGCGGGCACGACCAGGCGCACGCTGGTGCCGGGCGCGGCGATCGCGGCGCGGGACTCGGCGAGCACCGCGGCGGCCTTGGTCCGCCCCTCGTACAGCCACTCGGCGGGCATCGGCACGCCGGCCAGGCCGGCCAGCAGCGGGCGCAGCGCCCGGGCCGCCTGCCGCTGCTCGGGGACGAGCCGGTCCAGGTAGCGCTCCAACTGCTCGGGCAGGGCGAGGGTGGCGATCAGCTCGGCGGGCGGCGGGGCGAGCACGACCAGGACGTCCTGGTCGGCGGCGGGCAGGGCGCGCAGCAGGGCGATCCGGGCGATGCCGGGGAGGGCGGTCAGCTCCTCGGGGTCGAGCTGCTCGGCGCCGAGCAGGTCGAGGGCGGGCTTGAGCCGGCTGGTGAGCTCGCCGGCGGCGTACCGGAAGGCGGCCTGCTCGTCGATCCGGGAGACGGTCAGGCCGGGTGCGTAGCGGGCCGGTTCGGGCTCCAGGCGGGTGCCGAGGACGCCGTCCAGGGCGCGGTGCGGGTCGTCGGCGGCCAGCAGCCAGGTGCGGTGGCCGCGCCGGGCCGCGTGCAGGGCGGTGGCGGCGGCCACCACGGGCGCGCCCGCGTCGCCGCTGACCAGGATGGTGCGTGTCGCCGTCATGCCGTCGGCCCCCGTTCCGCCGCGTCAGCCCTGGACGGGCTTCTTGCCGTCGGCGTCCTCGACGCGCTTCTTCAGACCGGCCAGGGCGCGGTCGATGATGACCTTCTCGGCCTTGCGCTTGATCATGCCGAGCATCGGGATCTTGACGTCCACGGCGAGCTGGTACGTCACCTCGGTGCGGCTGCCGGAGAGCGGGGCGAGGGTGTAGGAGCCGTCCAGCGAGCGGAGCATCTGGCTGCGCACGAGGGTCCAGCCGACCTCGCGGTCGCCGTCCCAGGTGTAGGCGAGGACGTGCTCGTCGCGGATGGCGCCGGCGTCGAGCAGCAGGCGGACCTGGGCGGCGCGGCCGTTCTCGCCGGCTTCCAGGACCTCGACCTCCTTGACCTCGCCGGTCCAGGCCGGGTAGGCGGCGAAGTCGGCGATCACGGCCATGACCGTGGCCGGGGTCGCGTCGATGGTGATGCTCGACCTGGTGTGCTCCGCCATGGAATGGCCCTCCGCGTCGTCCCTCTGCCTGCCGGTCCGGTCGAGCGTGCTCGGCCTTGTCCGCCCGGAGCAGGCTACCGCGACCGGCGATCGGCTCGGCCGCGCGGGCCGCGGCTCGGCGGGGGCCCGGCGCCGGTCGGCGGGGCATGCTACCGGCCGGTCACCTCGGGGCTGTCGTAGGGTGCCATTCGAACGACCCGGTCACGGCCTGGTCGGACCCGGCCGGGTGTGACACTTCGAACACCGGAGCCGACCCCCCTGGTCGAAGCTGCCTACCGGGCAGTAACGTCCTGCCGTCCCGCAGCGTCGCGAACGAGGAGCAGTCTTGCTCGACTTCAGCCTTCCGGCTCTCTACCAGGTACCCAGCGGCGGTAATCTCTCCGACCCTGTGCACCGGAACGCAGCGGAGCACCCGGATGTCGCGGTGCTCAGCCGTAAGGTGGACGGCCGCTGGCAGGAGTTGACCGCGGTGCAGTTCCTGGCCGAGGTGCACGCCGCCGCCAAGGGCCTGATCGCCGCGGGCATCGAGCCGGGCGACCGGGTGGGCGTCATGTCCCGCACCCGGTACGAGTGGACGCTGCTGGACTTCGCGATCTGGACGGCCGGCGCGATCACCGTCCCGGTGTACGAGACCTCCTCCGCCGAGCAGGTCGAGTGGATCCTCGGCGACTCCGGCGCGGTCGCCGTCGTCACCGAGACCGACCAGCACGTCAAGGTGGTCGACGAGGTCCGCGGCCGGCTGACCGGGCTGAAGCACACCTGGCAGATCGAGGGCGGCGCGATCGCCGCGCTGGCCGAGGCCGGGAAGGACGTCCCGGACGAGACGGTGCAGGAGCGCCGCTCGACCGCGACCGCCGACTCGATCGCCACCATCGTCTACACCTCGGGCACCACCGGCCGCCCGAAGGGCTGTCAGCTGACGCACGCCAACTTCCTCGCCGAGTGCGGCAACGTGGTGGAGCGCCTGGCCCCGCTGTTCCGCACCGGCGACAGCTCCGTCCTGCTGTTCCTGCCGCTGGCCCACGTGCTCGGCCGGATCGCCGAGATCGCCACTGCGATGGCGCCGATCAAGCTGGGCCACGTCTCCGACATCAGGGACGTCACCGCCGAGCTGGCCGCCTTCAAGCCGAGCCTGATCCTGGGCGTGCCGAGAGTCTTCGAGAAGGTCTACAACACCGCCCGCGCCAAGGCCCAGGCCGACGGCAAGGGCAAGATCTTCGACAAGGCCGCCGACACCGCGATCGCCTACAGCCGGGCGCTGGACGCCGGCGGCGCGGGCCTGGTCCTGCGGATCAAGCACGCGGTCTTCGACAAGCTGGTCTACAGCAAGCTGCGCGCCGCCCTCGGCGGCCGGGCCACCCACGCCATCTCCGGCGGCGCCCCGCTCGGCGAGCGGCTGGGCCACTTCTACCGGGGCATCGGCTTCACCGTCCTGGAGGGCTACGGCCTGACCGAGACCTGTGCGGCCACCGCCTTCAACCCGTGGGACAAGCCGAAGATCGGCACGGTCGGCCAGCCGGTCCCCGGCGCCTCGGTGCGGATCGCCGAGGACGGCGAGGTCTTCTTCAAGGGCCCGCACGTCTTCACCGGCTACTGGAACAACCCGCAGGCCACCGCCGACACCCTCAAGGACGGCTGGATCGCCACCGGCGACCTCGGCTCGCTGGACTCCGAGGGCTACCTGACCATCACCGGCCGCAAGAAGGAGATCATCGTCACCGCGGGCGGCAAGAACGTCGCCCCGGCCGTGATCGAGGACCGCATCCGGGCGCACGCGCTGGTCGGCGAGGTCATGGTGGTCGGCGACCGCAAGCCCTTCGTGGCCTGCCTGGTCACCGTCGACCCGGACTTCTTCCCCAAGTGGAAGGAGCTCAACGGCAAGCCCGCCACCGCCACGGTGGCCGAGCTGAGCCAGGACCCTGACCTGCTGGCCGCCCTCCAGGCCGCGGTGGACGACGGCAACGCGGCCGTCTCGCACGCCGAGGCGGTCAAGAAGTTCCGCCTGCTGGACACCGAGTTCTCCGAGGAGAGCGGCCACCTGACGCCCTCCCTCAAGCTCAAGCGCAACCTCGTGCTGAAGGACTTCGCCGCCGACATCGAGGCGATCTACCAGAAGTAGCCGCAGGGCCCCGTCTCCCCGGAGGGAGGCGGGGCCCGCTCACGTACCTAGGCCGCCAGCAGCGAGGTCAGCCGCCCGGCCAGCAGGTCCCAGCGCCAGGAGCGCTCCACCCAGCGCCGCCCGGCCTCGCCCATCCGCCGCCGCAGCTCCTCGTCGCCCAGCAGCCGGACGATCCGCTCGGCGGCCGCGGCGGCCGAGCCGCCCGGCACCACGTACCCGGTCTCGCCCTCCAGCACCGCGTCCGGCGCGCCGCCGGAGTCGCCCGCGACCACCGGCAGACCGGTCGCCGAGGCCTCCAGGTAGACGATGCCCAGGCCCTCGACGTCCAGCCCCCCGCGCCTGGTCCGGCAGGGCATCGCGAAGACGTCCCCGGCCCCGTAGTGGGCGGGCAGCTCCTCCCACGGCACCGAGCCGGTGAAGCGCACCGAGGCCCGGACTCCCCTGGCGTCGGCCAGCTTCTCCAGGTCCGCCCGGTACGGGCCGCCGCCGACGATCAGCAGCACGGCGTCCGGCACGTCGGCGAGGATCTGCGGCATCGCCTCGATCAGCGTGTCCTGCCCCTTGCGCGGCACCAGCCGGGAGACGCAGACCACCACCGGCCGGTCCGCCAGCCCGAGCCGGCGACGCACCTCGGCGCCCCCCGAGCCCGGGTGGAAGGTCGTCTCGTCCACGCCCGGCGGCAGCTGCACCATCCGGGCCGCGGCCTGCGGCCCGACCGCGCCCGCGATCCGGGACCGGGTGTACTCCCCCAGGTACGTCAGCACGTCGGTGCCCGCGCCGATCCGCCGCAGCAGCTGCCGGGCGGCCGGCAGCTGGGCCCAGGCGGCCTCGTGCCCGTGGGTCATGCCGAGCAGCCGCGCCGCACCGGCCCGGCGCAGCGCGGGCGCCATCAGCCCGAGCGGGGCGGCGGCGCCGAACCAGACCGAGTCGCACTTCTCCGCCCGCAGGATCTCGGCGGCCCGCCGGGTGACCCGCGGTGTGGGAACCATCACCTTCGTCCGGTCCCGGATCACCGGGAACGGCTGCTCGGCGTCGAAGCGGGCCACCTCGGTGCCGTCCCGCCAGGTCGAGGCGTACACCACGATGCTCCCGGCGGGCTGACGTACAGCCATGTTGTGCACGAAGGCCTGGATGCCGCCGGGGCGGGGCGGGAAGTCGTTGGTGACGATCAAGGTTCGGTGCATTCAGGCCACGGCTCGCTTGTCGGGGGGTGCGCGGTGTACCGCTGGGTGATCCGTACGATAGGTCAACACCATGACCCGCCGGGAACGGATCCGCGCACGGCAACCGTTTCACCCCCGGGTCAGTCCTAGAACCTAGGCGGCCGGTGGCGGCCCGGCCCAGCGTGCCGTGCCCGCCCCTCCGACCGCCCGGGCGTCCGTCGCGCGGCGCCTCCGGTGGGACGTCCGAGACGAACGAGGGAGCGCAGTGGAGTTGGCCCCGGCCACCGAGTCCGGTACACCCAGCGGCGCCGCCGGCCCCGGCCCGACGCCGGCCGCCCGGCAGGAGCCGGCCCGTGCCCCCGGCCGCCCGTTCGGGGCGCTCGCCGCACTCGGCGCCACCTGGCTGGCCACCCGGACGGTGCTGGTGCTGCTGATGACCGGCGTGGTCAAGGGGCTCGGCGGGGACATCACCGCCGACGTCTGGATGATCTACCACGCCTGGTACGGCGTCCTGCAGACCGGCACCTTCCCGTTCGACGACGTGACCTGGCAGTACCCGCCCGGCGCGGCCCTGGTGATCCTGCTGCCGGGCCTGCTGCCCTGGTCGTACCTGGTCTCCTTCTGGGTGATCTGCGGGATCGCCGACATCGCCGCCACCGCCCTGCTGGTCCGCACCGGACTGCGCCGGGGCCGGGCACTGACCGGCGCCTGGATGTGGGTGGTGGCCGTGCCGCTGCTCGGCCCGATGGTCTACAACCGGCTGGACATCATCGTCACCACGATCGCCCTGGCCGGCCTGCTGGCGCTGATCCGCCGCCCGGCGATCGGCGGGATGCTGCTCGGCCTAGGCGGGATCATCAAGATCTGGCCGCTGCTCGCCCTGATCGGCACCCCCTCCGGCCGCCGCACCCGCCGCGCCTGGACGCTGGCCGCGGCCACCGCCGTCTCGGTGGGCTTCCTGCTCGCGGCCGGGATGAACGGCGCCTTCGGCTTCCTCGCCTTCCAGAAGGAGCGCGGCATCGAGGTGGAGTCGCTCGGCGCGCTGCCGCTGCACTTCGCCCGGCTCGCGGACGCCTGGGACGGCAAGGTCACCATGAACTACGGCTCCCCGGAGATGCTCGGGCCGTGGGTCCCCGTGATCAGCAAGGTGATGATGGCCGGCACCGTGCTGGGCTTCGCCTGGCTGCTGCTCTGGCGCTTCACCGCCAAGCGCCGCAACGCGGCCACCATGTACGACGCGGCGCTCAGCGCGCTGCTCATCTTCACCGTCACCAGCCGGGTGATCAGCCCGCAGTACCTGGTCTGGCTGATCGGCGTCGCCGCGGTCTGCCTGACCGTGCGCGGCAGCAGCCAGCGGCCGGTGGCCCTGCTGATCCTGCTCGCCTGCCCGCTGACGCTGGCCGAGTTCCCGCTGATGTTCAGCCGGATCCTCGCCAGCGAGCGCTGGGGCGTCACCGTGCTCAGCCTGCGCAACCTGCTGCTGCTGGCCGCCACCGTGCTCTCCTGCATCCGGCTCTGGCGTGCCACCCGCGGCCCGGCACAGCTCCCGGCGACGGTGGTGCTGGCCAAGCCCGAGGCGGTGCCCGCCGGCGCCTACCCGGTGCGCCCCGGCATCGCCTACGAGCAGGACCTGCTGGACGGCATCGACCGGCCCGGCACTCCGGCCAGGCAGCGGCCCGGCACCCCGGCCAGGCAGCGGCGCTGAACGACGCGCACCGTCAATCGCGCAGCGCGGCCACCTCGGCCAGCCAGAGCCGGGTGAACTCGGCCAGGCCGACGCCCGGTCCGGCCCGGAGCAGCCGGTCGAGCCGGCGGTCCCGGTCCTCCCCCTGCCCGTCGGCCGCGCCGACCGCCCGGTAGAACGCCACGAGCCGCTCGGGCCCGTAGCGCCGGGCGATCAGCTCGCAGGCGAGCCACGCCTGCTCGTACGCCTGGGCGATGCCGTCGGCGCCCGCGGTGAAGTCCCGGTCGGCGGGCAGCGCGGCGGGCAGCCGGCCGGCGGCGACGTCCCGGGCCAGCTCGGGGGCGATCTGCTGCGGGCGCCGGCCGGAGCCACGGTAGGCGGTCCAGTCGGCGACACCCTCGGAGAGCCAGAGCGGTGTCCAGGCCCGGGTGTCGGCCCTGGTCGCGACGTGGGTGGCCTCGTGGGTGACGACCACCTGCCGGCCGAAGTCGCTGAGCCGCCCGAACGTCCCGGGGTTGACCAGCACCCGGTCGGCGGGGGTGTGCCAGGGCGCGCCGGGGGCGGCCGAGGTGACCGCCGCCATGCCCGTCCAGCCCGCCGGGTCGACCTCCAGCAGCCGGGCGAACTGCTCTGCGGTGGCGGGCACTTCGAGCAGCAGGCGGCCCGCCCAGCCGGTGCCCCAGACCTCGCTCACGGCGGGCACGGCCCGGTCCGCCACCGCGACCAGGCCGGCCGGGTCGGGTCCGTCGGCCAGGCCCAGCACCAGGCAGTGCGCGCCCGCCGCGGACCGGGCGGAGCCGAGGTCCCAGAGTGCCGGGGGCCCGCTCGCGCTCTCCTCCCGGTCGACCCGCCAGCTGCCGCCGGCCCGGACCAGGTCGATCCGGCGCGGGTACACCACCGGGTAGTCGTCGTACCCGGTGATCCGGACCGCCAGGTCGGCGGCGGCCGTGAGCCGCTCCGGCCCGGCGTCCGCGCCGAGCACCAGGTTGCGGTAGCCGGCCTCGATCGCCGCCGGTCCGGACCAGGAGGGCAGCGCCCGGGCCCGCGTGCCCAGCAGTGCGGCCACCTCGGCCCGCCGGTCCGCCGCCCACCGGCCCGACGCCCGCCCGGCCGCCGAGGGGGCCGCCGGGGCGGCCGGCGGCAGCGACAGCTGGGCCAGCCCGCCGGCCGCGAGCAGCAGCGCACCGCGCCGGGACAGCGTCCGGCGGGCGCCGTCTATCGGGTAGGGGGCGTCGGGGTCGGACAGTGCCGGGCTCAGAGCCGGACCACCCCCGCGACCGGCATCGCGTTGACGCTCTCGTAGCGGACCCTGGCGCCCGGGTAGGGGGCGTGCACGATCACCCCGCCGCCGGCGTACATCCCGACGTGGTGCATGTCCCGGTAGAAGATCACCAGGTCTCCCGGCCGCGCTTCGGAGAGGCTGACCCGCTGCCCGGCGTACGCCTGGGCCTGCGAGGTGCGCGGCAGGGTCACTCCGGCCTGCCGCCAGCTGTAGTACATCAGACCGGAGCAGTCGAAGGCGCGGGGCCCGGTGGATCCGTAGAGGTAGGGCGAGCCGATCATCCGCACCGCGGCGGCCAGCGCGGCCGCCCCGCGCTCGGAGGCGGGCGGGGCCGTGCCGAGGTCCAGCCGGTCGGTGCCCCGGGTGGCGCGCTGCTCGGCCTCCTGGGCGTCCTGGGCGGCCATCCGGGCCCGCTCGGCGACGCCCAGGCTGTTCAGCAGCCGCTGGGCCTTGGTGAGCCGCTGCTGGATCTGCTGCTTGCTGTCGGCGAGCGAGCGGCGGGCCTGGTCGAGTTCGGCGAGCTTGCCGGCGGTCTCGGTGCGGCGCTGGTCGAGCCGGCGCTGGCGGGTGGCCAGTTCGTGCAGGGTCTCCTGCTGCCGCTCGGCGGCCTGGTCGAGGGTGCGGGCCCGGGACAGGTAGCCCTCCGGGTCGGTGGAGAGCATCAGCTGGACGGTCTGGGCCATGCCGCCGCCGCGGTACTCGGCGCCGGCCACGGTGGCGAGGTCGCCGCGCAACTGGTTGAGCTGCTCCTGGGCGACGGCGATCTCGCCCTGGAGGACGGTCGTCTCGCCCTGGAGGCGCTGCTGCGTCTCCAGGGCGGCGTTGTACTTCTCGGACGCCTGCTCGGCCTCGCCGTAGAGCTGTTCCACCTGCGCCTTGACGTCCTTGCGGGTGGGCGTGTCCGGCACGGCGGGGGCGGCCTGGGCGCTGCCGCCCGCCGTCACGCCCAGGGCGGTGGTGGCGGCCGCGGTCAGCACCAGCGCACGGGCGAGCAGTTGGGGACGACGGTGCACGGGCATGGCGGCAGCGGCTCCGATCCGGCGGTGGGGCCCCGCCGCCGCACCAACGCGGGCGGCCCTGGAAGCGGAGTCCGGTGGCAGACGTTAGCGAGTCCGGGCAACCGAGTCCAAACCCCTGCCAACCCGAATATTTGACCCGTAATCGGACATCAGTCCGAGGCGCCGGAAAAGCCGCAGGCCCGGCCTTCCGTGGTGGAAGGCCGGGCCTGGGAGGGCCTGCGCGAGGATCAGACCCGCACGATGGAGGTCAGCGGCATGTTGCCGACCGCCTCGTAGCGGACCGACGCGCCGGGCTTGGGCGCGTGCAGCACCTGGCCGTTGCCGGCGTAGATGCCGACGTGGTGGGCGTCCCCGTAGAAGATCAGCAGGTCGCCGGGCTGGGCCTGGGAGAGGTCGGTGCCGATCCGGGTACCGGCGTGGGCCTGCTCCTGCGAGGTGCGCGGCAGCGCCACGTCGACCTGGTTGAACGCCCAGACCATCAGGCCCGAGCAGTCGAAGGAGCCGGGGCCGGAGGCGCCGTAGACGTACGGGCTGCCGATCTTGGAGGCGGCGATGGACAGCGCCGCGGCGCCGCGCGAGCTGCCGGCGCTCGGCTTGGTGACCGGCGCGGCGGGGGCCTGCGACGCGCTCAGGTCGGTGCGGCTGTTGTCGCGGGAGGAGCGGTCGGCGGCCTGCTGGGCCGCCGCCTGCTGCTGGGCGGCCTTCGCGGCGGCGTCGGCCTTCGCCTTGGCCTCGGCGGCGGCCTTCTCCTCGGCCGCGCGGATCGCCTGGCGCTCCTGCTCGGACAGGGTGTTGAAGAGGTCCTGCGCGGCCTTGAGCTTGCCCTGGACCTCGTCCTTGGCGCTCTTCAGCTGCTGGGTGGTGGTCTCCATCTCGGCGAGCTTGCCCTGGGCCTCGGAGCGCACCTGGTCGAGCTTGCGCTGCTCGTCCTGGAGCTGCTTGAGCTGGCCCTTCTGGGTGCCGCCGGCCTGGTTCAGCGTGTCGGCCTGGCTCAGGAAGGTGTCCGGGCTGGCGGAGAACATCAGCTGGACGGTCTGCGATATGCCGCCGTTGCGGTACTGCTCGCCGGCGATCTCGGCCAGGCCGCCCTGAAGGTCGGTCACCTGCCCCTGCTGCCGCGCCACCTGGTCCTGGAGGTCGGTGACCTGCTTCTGCAGCTGCTGCTGCTTCTCCTGGGCGGCGTTGAGCTTCTCGGTCGCGACCTCGGCCTGCTCGTTGAGCTGGTCGACCTGCTCCTTGACCTGGTCCTTGGTCGGCTGCGGGTCGGCGTGGGCGCCGGACTGCGCGGACAGCGCGACGGCCGCGGCGGCGAAGCCGGTCATGATCGAGACCCGGGTGCGACTAGCGGGCTTGGGACGACGATGGGACGCCACGAAGGCGGACTCCTTCTTCCTACGCCGTCTACCGGGTGAGCTGACGGGTTCGGGCCGGAAGCGTGCCCTACGACGCCTCACGGCCGTTCCACCGGCCGACCTGGCGCCGATTCACCCCGGAGGAACGTGGTTCCCCGGCTCCGTTCGACAGCACCCCCGACTGCTGGGCTCCCCGTCGGGCAGGCACTGGGCCCGCCCCGCTGCGTCACGAACTCGACGGAAACCACCGCCGTCACCCTGGCTGGGCGATCGGGAGTGCGGTGGTTCGGGGCACGACCCTAGTAACTGAACCGTGATCCGTTCAAATCCTTGTCAGAAAAAAGACGGAAGAAGACCAAAGTTCTTTTGTGAATATGACACATAGTGATCACCGCCGTACGCAAAGCTGATCAGTCTTCACCGGGGACTCGCACGGCGGACAAAACCCGAACGCCACCCCCGGTCGGAGGGTGGCGTGGATCACAGGCCCGGACGGGGCCCTTCGGGCGTGTCGGGCCGTCAGACCCGGCGGATCGTGTTGATCGGCATCGCGTCGACCTTCATCACCTTCACCACGTCGCCGGTGTGCGGCGCGTGCACCACCATGCCGTTGCCGATGTACATCCCGACGTGGTGCCGGTCGGGGCCGTAGATGACCAGGTCGCCCGGCTGGGCCTGGTCCAGCGTGACCTTGGTGCCGACGTTGCCCTGCTCCTGCGAGGTACGCGGCAGCGAGACGCCGGCCTGGCCGTACGCCCAGACCATCAGGCCCGAGCAGTCGAAGGTGGTCGAGCCGGTGGCGCCCCACACGTACGGCGAGCCCTGCTTGCTCATCGCCTTGGCGACGGCCACGCCCGCGTAGCCGCCGGCCTGCGGGAGGCTGCCGAGGTCGGCCCGGTCGCTGCCGCGCGAGGCGCGGTCGTCCTGCTGCTGCTGGGCCCGCAGCGCGGCGCGGTCGGAGGCGCTGAGCGAGTTCAGCAGATCCTGCGCGGCCTTGAGCTTCTGGTTGACGTCCGTCTTGGCCTGGTTCAGGTCCTTGGTGGTGGAGTCGAGCGAGGCCAGGACGGCGGCGGCCTCGGACTTCTCCTGGTCCAGCCGACGCTGCTGGTCCAGCAGGCCCTTGAGCGCCTCGGACTCGCTGGCGCTGGCCTGCTGGGCGCTGGACGCCTTCTCCAGGTAGCCGGACGGGTCCGAGGAGAGCATCAGCTGGACGGACGGGTCGATGCCGCCGGTGCGGTACTGCTCGCCCGCCACGCCGGCCAGGCCGGTCTGGAGCTGGGTCATCTCGTCCTGGCTGCGGGCCACCTTGTCCTGCAGCTGGTCGGACTGCTTGCGGAGCTGGTCGGCCCGCTCCTTAGCGCCGTTGTACTTCTCCGCCGCCTGCTCCTGGTCCTGCTGGAGCTGGTCGATCTGCGCCTTGACGTCGCTCTTGCTGGGCTGGGGCGCGGCGTGCGCGGCGACCTGCGCGGAGAGGGCGACCGCGGTCGCCGCGGCAGCGGTGAGCACGGAGACCCGGGCGCGGCTCGGCTGCTTGGGACGGCGGTGGGAGGCCAAGGGAATTGCTCCTTCTTCCATCGGCCTCACCCGATCAGGTGAGAATCCGGAAAATAGGTTTGACGCCACACCCTAGGGAAGATCCACGGGTTTTGCCACTCCCCCGAAGGCGTGAACTCCACTTCCCCCGCAGGCTTCACCGGATGTGCACACCGCCGCAAACCGGGCGCTGACCAGGCGTCATTCCGTCGAGGCAGCCGTCAGGGCCGCGCCAGCCGGTTCAGCAGCAGAACGGAAGCCACGGGGCGCGCGCCCGCCTTCCGCACGCCCTCCGCGACCTCCCGGTCGGTGGACACCACCACCACCGGACGCCCCTGCGGCTCGGCCCGCACCAGACGGCGGATCAGCTCGTCCGCGGTCTCGCCGGTCCGGCTGAACCGCACCCGCACCCCCCGCGGTGGCGCCATGATCACCGGAACGTCCAGGTCCTGCCCGTCGAACACGCAGGTGACCTCCGCCTGCGTGCGCTGGGCCAGCATCGCCAGCCCGCCCAGCAGCCGGATCCGCTGCTGCTCCAGCGGCAGCGTCGGATAGCCCGTCTTGGTCACGTTGTAGCCGTCCACCACCAGGTGCACCTGCGGGATCGCCAGCAACTGGTCCAGCAGCGCCGGATCGTCGTCGGCCAGACCGCGCCGGGCCACGTCGTGCGGCGAGGCCGCCCCCGGCACCACCGCCTCCACCAGGTCCCCCGGCCGGATCTGGGAGACCGGCAGCGCCAGCTCCCGCTGGAGCCCCTGCGCCGACTGCAGCACCGTGTCCAGCAGCAGCCGCAGCCGCATGTCCTCGACGCTGCGGCCCTCGCGGGCCGACCGGCGGCCCTGCTCGGCCGCCGTCTCCAGCTCGCCGACCCGGTGCCGCAGCCGCCGCGCCTCGGACTCCGCAGCGCCGCGCTCGGTGGCCGCCTGCGCCCTCGCGGCCTCCAGCTCGGCGGTCAGCCGCCTGGTCTCGGCCTGCGCCCGGCGGGTGTCGCTCTCCAGCGAGCGCACCTTCTTCCGCAGCGACTCGGCCTCCCGGCGGACGTCCTCGGACTCCGCACGCTGCCGCTCCAGGTCCGCCCGGGCCGCTGACCGCAGCTCGGCGAGCTCCGCCTGCAACTTCTCCACCAGCCGGGTGGCCTCGGCGGCCGCACCCTCGGCGCCGGCCCGCTCGGCCTCCTCCCCGGCCTCGGCCACCAGCCGGCTCCAGCCGGCCGACCGCACCAGGTAGGCGGCGGCCGCGACGTCCATCGGATCGGCGGCGCCCGGGACGCTGCCCGACTCCAACGCCTTCACCAGGTCCGGCTGGCCCAGCCTCAACCGCTCCGCTATCCGCACCCGGAACGCCGGCTCCGACTCCAGCGCCGCGGCCAGCGCCGTGGCCGCGTACTTGGCCCGCCGGGCCGGGGTGAACTTGACGTACTGGCGCAGGCTCTGCGGGAGCTCGCCGGGCGGCAGCCCGCCGAGCGCGTCCGAGGCCAGGCCGACCACGCGCCGGCGCACGCCCTCGGGCAGCGGCCGGTCCAGCTTCTCGGCAGCACGCTCCGCCACCGCCTCGCCGGAACCCACCGCCTCGCCGGAGCCCACCGACGCATCGGAACCCGCCGCCTCGCCGACGGCCGCGGGCCCGGACGGGGCCGCGTCGGCGGCCTGCGCCTGCGCGGCGGCAGCAGGCTGAAGCCCCTGCGCTTCGGCGGGCTCCCTCGCTGCGTCCACCACGTCCTCGGCTCCGATCCTGGTCCTACGGGGTCACGGCCCGCGGCCGCCGCCCTGTCGTCACGCTCCGTGCGTCCTGTCTGTATTGTCCCAGCGCGGCGGGCAGGCGCGCCGCGCACCCGCCCCCCGCGCCGTCGGGCGTCAACCCTGCTCGGCGGAGGCCTCCGCGCTCTCGGCGCCCGGACGGGCCACCAGCTCGACCTGGTCCACGGCGTTGCACCAGCGGCAGCGCACCGACTCGATCGTCTCGCTCAGCACCTCGGTCTCCTCGACCTTGGACTCGCCGGCCAGGTCGAAGTGCAGGAACTCGGTGACCCGCGCGGTGCGGGTCACGTCGAAGCGGGTGAGGTTTCCGCACAGGGTGCAGCGCCAGCGCGTCTCGGCGGTCAGGGCGGGGACGGTCATCGGGGGTCCTCTCGGGTGGTCCCTGGGTGGGCTAGGCGCTCCCCCCGGGGCCCCGGCGTCGGCGGCGGGAGGCGGGATTGCCCGCCCCAAGCCTATTGCCTGAGGCAACCATCCCGGCCACCAGTCAGGAGAACGAGCGGGCTAGTCCACCTGCCGTACAAGGCCGTGTCACACGCCCGACACGGAGGGATGCTTGGCCGCATGGCACTGACGGCCCCCGGGCACACCGACGCGTGGGGCGAACGCCCGTCCGTGCCTGCCCCGGCGGTCACCTACGCCCTGATCGCGGTCAACACCCTGGTGTTCCTGCTGGGCCCGGCCGCCGGGCTCAATCCGCTGTACGGCACCGGCCAGTCCCGGCTCTGCGCGGAGCAGCGGTACGAGCAGCGCTGGGGCGTCATCCCCGCCGAGGTGCTGGCCGGCCGCCCGCTGACCGCCGAGCAGCTGGCCCAGGCCCCCGACCCGGCCCCGGGCTGCCCGGCCGCGCCCACCCCGGCCAAGCACCCGGCGCTGTCCGTCCTCACCGGGCTCTTCGTGCACGCGGGCTGGCTGCACCTGCTGGGCAACCTGCTCTTCCTCCACGTCTTCGGCCCCACCGTCGAACAGCGGCTGGGCCGGGCCCGGTTCGCCCTCTTCTACCTGGCCGCCGGCAGTCTGGCCACGTACGGCTTCGCCCTCGCCGAGGCGCACTCCCCGGGCTCCACCCGGGTGCTGATCGGCGCCTCCGGCGCGATCTCCGCCGTCCTCGGCGCCTACCTGCGCTTCCATCCGCGCGCCCGGGTGACGACGCTCGTCCCGCTGCTGCTGTTCCTGCCGCTGCGCTTCCCGGCCTGGCTGGTGCTCGGCCTCTGGTTCGCCCTGCAGTGGTGGTCGGTCCACTCGGCCGGGCCCGGGGTGGCCTATCTGGTCCACGTGATCGGCTTCGCGGCGGGCTTCCTCTACGCCTGCACGGCGGTCAGCCACCCCCCGAGACGACCCGGCTGACGCCCGATACGCTGGCGGCACCCCACAAAGGAGCCCGAACAGTGATCACCGCCATCGTCCTGATCAAGACCAGTGTCGACCGCATCCCGGAGATCGCCGAGGCCATCGCGGCCATCGAGGGCGTCAGCGAGGTGTACTCGGTGACCGGTGGCTACGACCTGGTGGCGATGGTCCGGGTGCGCCGGCACGACGATCTGGCCGCGGTCATCCCGGGCCGGCTGAACAAGGTCCCGGGCGTGGCCCACACCGAGACCCAGATCGCCTTCCGCACCTACTCCCAGCACGACCTCGAGGCCGCCTTCGCCCTCGGCCTGGACGAGTAGGCCCCTCAGCCCTGCCGACGCCCCCGGTCGACCTCCACGGTGGCGACGCAGCGTCCGCCCTCGTTGCGGTAGTTCCACGCGGCACCGTCCGTGACCAGCTCGCGGACGGCGGTCAGGAAGCGGTCGACGTGCTCGTCCGGGGTCCCGGCCCCGAAGCTCACCCGGATCGCGTTCAGGCTGCGCTCGCCGGGCAGCGACGGCTCGGGCGCCCCGCACTCGGAGGGGGAGACCTCTTCGTCCCCGAGCAGGGTGCGCAGCAGCGGGTGCGCGCAGAACAGGCCGTCGCGGACCCCGATGCCGTACTCGGCGGACAGCGCGGCCGAGAAGTGCGAGCTGTTCCAGCCCTGGACGACGAAGGACAGCACGCCCACCCGGGCCGCCTCGGCACCGAACAGGTTCAGCACCTTGACCTGCGGGATCTCCGCCAGCCCGGCGGTCAGCCGGGCGATCAGCTGCCGCTCCCGGGCCTCCAGCGCGTCGAAGCCCGCCTCGCTCAGCGCCCGGCAGGCCGAGGCGATCGCATAGGCGCCGATGACGTTCGGCGAGCCGGCCTCGTGCCGGGCCGGGCCGGAGTGCCACTGGACGGCCACCGAGCCGTCGGTCTCCCGGGCCACCGTCCGGGTCGCCCCGCCGCCGGCCAGGTACGGGTCGGCCGCGTCCAGCCAGTCCGCCCGGCCGGCCAGCACACCGGCGCCGAAGGGCGCGTAGATCTTGTGGCCGGAGAAGGCGATCCAGTCGACGTCCAGCTCGCGCACCGAGACCCGGTGGTGCGGGGCCAGCTGGGCGGCGTCCAGCACCACCCGGGCGCCGTGCCGGTGCGCGGTCCCGGTCAGCTCGGCGACCGGCCACAGCTCGCCGGTCACGTTGGAGGCTCCGGTGACGCAGAGCAGCTTGGGGCCCTCGGGCGCCTCGGCGAGCGCGGCGTCCAGGGCGGCGACCGCCTCGGCGTGCGAGCGCGGCGCGCGCAGGTAGTGGACGTCGAGCCCGGCGTGCGCCCAGGGCAGCAGCGAGGCGTGGTGCTCGGTCTCGAAGGCGAACACCCGGGTCCCGGCCGGGACGGCCGAGGCGAGCAGGTTCAGCGAGTCGGTGGTGGCCCGGGTGAAGACCACCTGGTCGCCCTCGCGCAGGTCGAGGAACTCGGCGACGGTGCGGCGGCTCTGCTCGAACAGGTCGGTGGACAGCTGGGAGAGGTACCCGGCGCCGCGGTGCACGCTGCCGTAGTAGGGGGCGTAGGCGGAGACGTCGTCCCAGACCCGCTGGAGCGCCGGGGAGCTGGCCGCGTAGTCGAGGGCCGCGTACCCGACCTTCTCGCCGCTGGCGAGCGGGACCTGGACGTCGTGGCCGAGGACGGCGAGGGGGGCGCAGAGTTCAACACGAGGCTGCCGCGCGGAGCGCGTCGAGACAAGGGTGGCGGCGGGCGACGGGTGGGAGATCGACATGAGGATGCACTCCTTCTGGGGGTGTGGGACCCCGGGAGTACTAGTCGTCGGGCGTCCGCGCTTGCCGCACGGACGATTCGCCGAGCGACCCGGTCCTCACCCAGGGCACCCCGCCACGGACGGAGGGTTGCCGGACAGCAAGCTGGGGCTTGACGCTGTCACTCATGACCTGGCCAAGACTCTAGGTCGCGCCCAGCGAGTGGTCAAACAGGCATCCACCATCCGGACAGCCGAGGAGCCCGCGCCGACGTTGCGGCGCGGGCTCCCAAGTACCGCCTCACACCCGGCTGGTGGCCTCCGACCAACGCCGCAGCAGCTCCTGCGCCGCGCCCGAGTCGATGGCCTGCTCCGCCCGCGCCATGCCGGCCGCGAGCTGTTCGGTGAGCGGCGCCTCGCCCAGGTCGAGCGCGACCAGCGCCGCCGCCGTGTTCATCAGGACGGCGTCCCGTACGGCCCCGCGCTCGCCGGCCAGCAGCCGGCGCGCGACCTCGGCGTTGTACGAGGGGTCCGCCCCGCGCAGCGCCTCGATGCCGACCAGCTCGACGCCGACGTCCCGCGGGTCGAAGGTGGTCTCGGTGACGGTCCCGTCCCGCACGATCCACACCTGCGAGGTGGTGGTGATGGTCAGCTCGTCCAGGCCGTCGTCGCCCCGGAAGACCAGGCCGGTCGAGCCGCGCCGGGCGAGCACACCGGCGATCAGTGCGGCGAGCCGGGTGTCGAAGCAGCCGATCGCGTGCGAGGTGACCTTGGCCGGGTTGGTCAGCGGGCCGAGGATGTTGAACGCGGTCGGCACTCCGAGGTCGCGCCGGGCGGTGGCGGCGTGCCGCATCGACGGGTGGAACTTGGCCGCGAAGCAGAAGGTCAGCCCGACCTCCTCGGCGATCTCGGCGACCCGCCGGGCCGACAGGTCGAGGCGGACGCCGAGCTTCTCCAGCACGTCCGAGGAGCCGCTGGCCGAGGAGGAGGCCCGGTTCCCGTGCTTGACCACCTTGGCGCCGGCCGCGGCCGCGACGATCGCCGACATGGTGGAGATGTTGACGGTCTTGGCCCGGTCCCCGCCGGTGCCGACGATGTCCACGGCCGGGCCGGGGATGTCCAGCGGCTCGGCGTGCGCGTACATCGCGTCCACCAGGCCGGTGATCTCGTCGACCGTCTCGCCCTTGGCCCGCAGCGCCACCATGAACCCGGCCACCTGGACGGGGGACGCCTCGCCGCTCATGATCCGGTCCATCGCCCACGCGGTGGCCGAGCGGTCGAGGTCCTCCCCCTTCAACAGCGCCGCCAGGACGTCCGGCCAGGTGCGGACCACCTGCGCGGGTGCGGTACCACCGTTCGCAGGGTTCACGTTCACCATGGCTGACTCCAGCTGTTGTCGGGTTCCCCGCGTCGGGGGGACGTCCGTACGGATGGAGTCAGCCTATCGACCAGTCGGGTTCCCGCGGCGGCGTCTTCTCTAGTCGTGAGACGGCACCGCTCAGCGGCTGACGGGCGCCCGCTTGGCCAGCCGTGCCCGCAGCAGGGTGGCGACCGCGCCGGCCAGCGCCACCGGGTCCACCGGGCGGGAGATCGCGGCGTCGGCCCGGCTCCAGGCGGCCAGCCAGGAGTCCTGCGGCCGGCCGATCAGCACCAGCACCGGCGGGCAGCCGTAGATCTCGTCCTTGAGCTGGCGGCCGAGCCCGAGCCCGCCGGCCGGCACCGCCTCGCCGTCCAGGATGCAGAGGTCCACGCCGCCCTTCTCCAGTGCCTTCAGCACCGCCGGGGTGGTCGCGCACTCCAGGTAGGACAGTTCCGGAAGGTCCTCGACGGGCCGGCGGCCGAGTGCCGTCAGCACCTGCTCGCGGGTGTTGCGGTCATCGCTGTAGACGAGGACGGTGAGCGTCTCGTCGGTCGTGTACGCCATGGGCCCTGCTCCCTCAAGTGTGATCCGGACCACGTTCGCCTGATCCGGATGCTACTCCCGATCACCCGTCGCCGAGTCCCCCTCGCGGACCTTCCTCCTCAAGCCGCCGCGCCCGCGACTCACCCGCCCGGAGGACGGCCCGTCACCCGGACCCGTCCAGACCACCCGTACGGCCGATAAGGGGCCCGCGCATTACCCCCGGAGGCTCCGCCAAGCGTGCAACGACGCGCTGGGCAACGGGGTCGCGGGCCCCTTCGAGGAACCGTCAGAAAAGGGACACGCCGCTGCTCAGCCGCCATTGGGGTCCCCCACCGCCCCTCAGGGGGGCATACCGCACGCACCGGACACTCCGAGGGACACCCCCCGGCGTGAAGACGGAATAAGGGACCGACATAATGTCCGTCGTGGCGACAGCAACAGCAGTAGAAACCGGGCACGCGCACGGATCGGTCAACCGGCCGAACATGGTCAGCGTCGGAACGATCGTCTGGCTCAGTTCCGAGTTGATGTTCTTCGCGGCCCTCTTCGCGATGTACTTCACGCTCCGCTCCGTCAAGGGAGCCGAGTTCTGGACCGAGAAGGCGCACGCCCTCAACGTGCCCTTCTCCTCGGTCAACACCACGATCCTGGTGCTCTCCTCGCTGACCTGCCAGCTCGGCGTGTTCGCTGCCGAGCGCGGGGACGTGAAGAAGCTCCGCTCGTGGTTCGTCATCACCTTCGTGATGGGCGCGATCTTCATCGGCGGCCAGATCTTCGAGTACACCGAGCTGGTCAAGAAGGACGGCCTCTCGCTGTCCTCCGACCCGTACGGCACGGTGTTCTACCTGACCACCGGCTTCCACGGTCTGCACGTGACGGGTGGTCTGATCGCCTTCCTGCTGGTCCTGGGACGGACGTACGCAGCCAAGCGCTTCACGCACGAGCAGGCCACCGCCGCGATCGTCGTGTCGTACTACTGGCACTTCGTCGACGTCGTGTGGATCGGCCTGTTCGCGACCATCTACCTGATCAAGTAACCAGCTGATCAGGTCGCTGGCCACCGGCTTCGGTCCCCGCCCTCACCGGCGTCGGGCCGATTCTGCCGGTGGGCGACGCTCCCACCGACCGACCGCGCGCGCAGCCCTAGACAGGCAGCCTCGTGCCGGCCAGACCGGCCGCCGGGTGCACCCACCAGTCGACCAGATCCTGACACCGGGGTTATTCCGTGAAAAAGCTCTCCGCACGACGGCGCCACCCATTGGCGGCGCTGGTCGTCCTACTTCTCGCCCTGGCGGCAACCGGGGGGCTGTACGCCGCGTTCGCGCCCGCCGACAAGGCGCAGGCCGACGTCGCCGCGCAGTCGCTCGCGATCGATGAGGGCAAGAAGCTCTTCGCCGTGGGCTGCTCCTCGTGCCACGGCCTGAACGGCCAGGGCAGCAGCGACGGTCCGAGCCTGGTCGGCGTCGGCTCCGCCTCTGTCGACTTCCAGGTCGGTACCGGCCGCATGCCGGCCCAGCAGCCCGGCGCCCAGGTGCCGCGCAAGAAGAACATCTACTCGCAGGCGGAGATCGACCAGCTCGCCGCCTTCGTCGCTTCGCTCGGCCCCGGCCCGGTGACGCCGACCCCGGAGCAGTACACCTCGACCAACCCGGACGACATCTCCAAGGGTGGCGAGCTGTTCCGCACCAACTGCGCCCAGTGCCACAACTTCGCCGGCCAGGGCGGTGCCCTGACCAAGGGCAAGTACGCCCCGTCGCTGGAGGGCGTGGACGCCAAGCACATCTACGAGGCCATGCAGACCGGCCCGCAGAACATGCCGTCGTTCCCGGACACCACCATGCCCGAGGAGCAGAAGAAGCAGATCGTGGCCTTCGTCCGCCACACCACCTCCGATGAGCCCAACCCCGGTGGTCTCACGCTCGGCAGCCTCGGTCCGGTGACCGAGGGTCTGTTCGGCTGGATCTTCGGTCTCGGCACGCTCATCGCGGTCGCGATCTGGGTCGCCGCCCACACCACCAAGGCCAAGAAGTCATGAGCCACGACATGTCAGAAGAGAAGCTGCCGGAGTCACACGGCTCCGCCGGTGACGTCGCCGCACACGGCGACCCGTTCGCCGACCCGGGTCTTCCGGCCCACGAGCCCCGCCGCACCGACATCGACGAGCGGGCCGCCCAGCGGGCCGAGCGCCAGGTCTCGCTGATGTTCGTGGTCTCGATGCTCGCCACCATCGGCTTCATCGCCTCGTACGTGGCCATCGACCCGGACAAGATCGTCTACATCTTCCCGCTCGGTCACGTCAGCGCGCTGAACTTCGCGCTCGGCATGACCCTGGGCGTCGCGCTGTTCATGATCGGCGCGGGTGCGGTCCACTGGGCCCGCACGCTGATGTCGGACGTCGAGCTGCCGGCCGAGCGCCACCCGATCGAGGCTGACGACGAGGTCCGCGCGGACGTCATCGAGCAGTTCAAGACCGGTGCCGCCGAGTCCGGCTTCGGCCGCCGCAAGATGATCCGCAACACCCTCATCGGCTCCATGGCGCTGGTCCCGCTCTCCGGCGTGGTCCTGCTCCGCGACCTCGGGCCGCTGCCCGAGAAGAAGCTGAAGGAGACGGGCTGGAACGAGGCGACCCCGGCCCAGCCCCTGCAGCTCATCAACATGAACACCAACCTGCCGATGAAGGCCGAGGACATCGTCATCGGCTCGCTGACCTTCGCCATGCCCGAGGGTCTGCACGTCCACGACGAGGACTTCCAGCAGGCGATCGCCAAGGACGCCCTGATGCTGGTGCGCATCGCACCGGACGACATCAAGGACGACCGGTCGCGGGAGAAGGGCTTCGAGGGCATCCTCGCCTACTCCAAGATCTGCACCCACGTCGGCTGCCCGATCAGCCTGTACGAGCAGCAGACCCACCACGCGCTCTGCCCCTGCCACCAGTCGACCTTCGACCTGGCGGACGGCGCGCGCGTGATCTTCGGCCCGGCCGGCCACCCGCTGCCGCAGCTGAAGATCATCACTGACGAGAAGGGCTACCTGGTCGCCACCGGCGACTTCGACGAGCCCGTCGGCCCGAGCTACTGGGAGCGTGCTCGATGAGTACGAGCAGCACCACCGGTGCCGCCAAGCCCGCCAGCACGCGCGCCAAGCCCGCCAACAAGTGGGAGGCCGCTGCTGACTGGACGGACGGCCGGGTGGGGATCTACTCCCTCGCCAAGGCCAACCTGCGCAAGATCTTCCCGGACCACTGGTCCTTCATGCTGGGCGAGATCTGCCTCTACACGTTCGTCATCATCATCCTGACCGGTGTCTATCTGACGCTGTTCTTCAAGCCGTCGATGGCCGAGGTCGTCTACAACGGCTCGTACGTGCCGCTCAAGGGCATCGGGATGTCCGAGGCGTACGCCTCGACGGTGGACATCAGCTTCGAGGTCCGCGGCGGTCTGCTGATCCGGCAGATCCACCACTGGGCCGCCCTGGTCTTCGTGGCCGCGATGCTCGTGCACATGATGCGCGTGTTCTTCACCGGCGCGTTCCGCAAGCCGCGTGAGATCAACTGGGTCTTCGGCTTCCTGCTGCTGATCCTGGGCATGTTCGACGGCTTCTTCGGCTACTCGCTGCCGGACGACCTGCTGTCGGGTACCGGTATCCGGTTCATGGAAGGCGCGATCCTCGCCGTCCCGCTGGTCGGCACCTACATCCAGATGTTCCTGTTCGGGGGCGAGTTCCCCGGCCACGACATCGTGCCGCGCTTCTTCACGATCCACGTGCTGCTGATCCCGGGCATCATGCTCGGCCTGCTGGTGGCGCACCTGATCCTGGTCTTCTACCACAAGCACACCCAGTGGGCGGGCCCGGGCAAGACCGAGAAGAACGTCGTCGGCATGCCGCTGATGCCGGTCTACATGGCCAAGGCCGGTGGCTTCTTCTTCCTGGTGTTCGGTCTGATCGCCGCCATCTCGGCGATCGCCACGATCAACCCGATCTGGGCGTATGGCCCGTACCGCCCGGACCAGGTGTCCACGGACGCCCAGCCCGACTGGTACATGGGCTTCTCCGAAGGCCTGATCCGCGTCATGCCGGGCTGGGAGGTCGGCCTGTGGGGCCACACCCTGAACCTGGGTGTCTTCATCCCGCTGATGATCTTCCCGCTGGTCCTGGTCTCGATCGCGGTCTACCCGTTCATCGAGGGCTGGATCACCGGCGACAAGCGCGAGCACCACATCCTGGACCGCCCGCGCAACGCGCCCGTCCGCACCGCGCTCGGCGCCGCCTGGATCAGCCTGTACCTGGTGCTGCTGGTCGGTGGCGGCAACGACCTGTTCGCCACCCACCTGCACCTGTCGATCAACTCGATCACCTACTTCGTCCGCGTCGGCTTCTTCGCGGTGCCGGTCATCACCTTCATCATCACCAAGCGCTGGTGCCTCGGCCTCCAGCGCCGGGACAAGGAGAAGGTGCTGCACGGCCGCGAGACCGGCGTCATCAAGCGCCTGCCGCACGGCGAGTTCGTCGAGGTGCACGCCCAGCTGCCGCAGAAGGACCTGTACAAGCTCACCGCGCACGAGCAGGTCCAGCCGGTCGAGCTGCCGGCCCAGACGGACGAGAACGGCGTGGCCGGCAAGGCCGGCCTGATCGGCCGCACCCGGGCCAAGCTGTCCCGCGGCTTCTACGGCGGCGGCGCCCAGATCCCCAAGCCGACCTCCGAGGAGCACCACGAGATCACCAGCGGCCACGGCCACCACTGATCCCGTACGCCCCGCAGCGTCACACCCGAGGGCCGCTGACCAGAGTTCTTCTGGTCGGCGGCCCTCGGGCTTTCCCGTCCCCCGTCCGCACCCTCCAGGAGCTCCCGTGCAGCTGTCCGTCGACCCCGCCGCCGCCACTCCCCCGTACGAGCAGATCCGGGCCCAGATCGCCGAGCGGGCCCGTTCCGGCGAACTGCCGACCGGGCTGCGGCTGCCCACCGTCCGGGCCCTGGCCGAGGAGCTGGGGCTGGCCGCCGGGACGGTCGCCCGGGCGTACCGGGAACTGGAGGCGGACGGCGTGGTGGAGACCCACGGCCGGCGCGGCACGCTGATCGCGGCCACCGGCGACACCGCGCACCGGCTGGCCGCCGCGGCCGCCGCCGAGTACGCCGAGCGGGCGACCCGGCTCGGGCTCCCGCGGGCGGACGCGCTGGCCGCCGTGGACGCCGCCCTGCGGCTGGCCTACCAGGAGGCCTGAGGAGGCGCTCCAGGGGCCCTCAGGCCTCCGGGCGGATCATCCCCGAGGCGTGGGCCTGGGAGGACGGCACGGTGGTGCTGACGGGCTGTCCGAGGGCGCTGTGCTTGATCCAGTCCGTCCAGGAGATGTTCCAGTCCCCGAAGCCGTTGCCGAAGGGCTCCATGGTGGCGCCGCGGCTGTTCACCACCGTCACCAGGTCCCCCACCCTGGTGTTCTGGAAGTACCACTTGGCGTTCTCGGTGCTCATGCCGGTACAGCCGTGGCTGACGTTCTCCAGGCCCTGCGAGCGGACCGACCAGGGCGCCGCGTGGACGTACTCTCCGCTCCAGGTGACCCGGGTGGCCCACTCCACGTTGAGGTCGTAGAACTCCGAGCTCCCGGCCTTTATCCCGATCGTCTCGCCGTTCATCCGGACGGACCGCTCCTGGCCGAGCACCACCTTGACGCCGTTGCGGGTGTCGAAGCCGGGCTTGCCGGTGGTCACCGGGATGCTCCGGAGCAGCTCGCCGTCACGGCTGAGGGTGAGCAGGTGGGCGGCCGCGTCGACCACCGTCTCGACCCGTGCCCCGATCCGCAGGCCCAGCGTGCTGCGGTCGCCGCCGTAGAGGCCGTCCGCGATCCGGACGCCGGTGCCGTCGAAGGCCAGCGAGACGGTGGTGCCGGCCGGCCAGTACTCCTGCGGGCGGAAGTGCAGTTCCTTGTCGCCCACCCAGTACCAGGCGCCGGTGACGGCGGGCTGGGAGCTGACGGTCAGGACGCGCTCGACCTCCTGGCGGGCCTGCGGGTCCTGCACCGCCTCGGAGAGCTGCACGGTGAGCGGCTGGCCGACGCCGTAGATGCCGCTGCCGGAGGAGTCCGGGCCCAGCTTGGCGGTGAGCAGGCGCTGGGCGGCGAGGGTGCTGAAGTCCGCCGTGGTGTCGCCGCGGCCGCCCTTGCCGTCGTCGGCGGCGATCCGCACCGAGTAGTCGGTGTCGGCCTTCAGCCGGCCGGTGGTCTGCCAGCTGCGCTGGTCCTCGGCGAGCTGACCGGCCACCACCCGGCCGTCCGGGCCGGTCACGGTGACGTCGGTCAGCCGGCTGCCGGGCACGGACGTCACCGTGACCGGTTTGGAGGGGTCGACCTTGCCCCCGCCCTCGGCCGAGAGATGGACGAGCACGGCCGCGTCGATCCGGTGGGGGCCGACCGCCTCGCCGCCGCCGGACGAGCAGGCGGCCAGCGGGGCCAGTACTGCGAGGGTCAGCGAGATGCCGCCGATACCTGCGATTCCGCGCCTGTCGGCCATGAAACGCCTCCGAGGGTCCGCACGATTGCTCAGATCGTAGGAACGAGGCCCGCCGAAGCGACATCGGAGCGCCCCCGCGTTCACCCGGGTGAGTGAGTTCGTCACCCTGGAGACGCAACGGGGCCGGTCCTCCCCGTGCGGGAGGACCGGCCCTGTCGTCGTCGGCGGAACCCGGGAACCTACTGGTTCTGGTTCTCGCCCCGGTAGAACTCGAAGACCCAGCCGAAGAGGCCGATCAGGATGATCGGGATCGACCAGAACAGCAGCCACCAGCCGAAGATCACTCCGAGGAACGCCAGCGAGCCGCCGATCGCCAGGGAGAGCGGCTGCCAGCTGTGCGGGGCGAAGAAGCCCAGCTCGCCGGCGTCGTCCGCCACCTCGGCCTCGGGGTTGTCACCCGCGCCGCTGTCCACCCGGCGGGCGGTGAAGGCGAGGTAGTACCCGATGAAGGCGCAGAGCGCGAAGGCGAGGAACAGCGCCGTGGTGCCGGCCGCCTCGATCCCGTGCTCCGAGTGGTTGGTCCACAGGCCGTAGGTGACGGCCATCGCGAGGACGAAGACCGCCAGCCCGAGGAAGATCTTTCCCTGTTCCTTCATCAGACGTCGCCCTCCTTCTTGCCCTTGTCCAGCTTCGGGGCGTCGTACTTCGCCGGGGTCACGCCGGCGAGGTGCTTGGCCGGCTCACCGTGGTTCTCCAGGTAGTCCAGCGCGGCGATCTCCGGGTGGTGGAGGTCGAAGGCCGGGGATTCGGAGCGGATCCGGGGCAGGGTGAGGAAGTTGTGCCGCGGCGGCGGGCAGGAGGTCGCCCACTCCAGCGAGCGGCCGTAGCCCCACGGGTCGTCGACCTCGACCTTCTCGCCGTACTTGGCCGTCTTCCACACGTTGTAGAGGAACGGCAGCATCGAGGCGCCGAGCACGAACGAGCCGATGGTCGAGACGGTGTTCAGCGTGGTGAAGCCGTCCGAGGCCAGGTAGTCGGCGTAGCGGCGGGGCATGCCCTCCGCACCGAGCCAGTGCTGGACCAGGAAGGTGGTGTGGAAGCCGAAGAACAGCGTCCAGAAGGTGATCTTGCCGAGGCGCTCGTCCAGCATCTTGCCGGTCATCTTCGGCCACCAGAAGTGGAAGCCGGCGAACATCGCGAAGACGACGGTGCCGAAGACCACGTAGTGGAAGTGGGCGACGACGAAGTACGAGTCCGAGACGTGGAAGTCGATCGGCGGGGAGGCCAGCAGCACACCGGTCAGACCACCGAAGAGGAAGGTGACCAGGAAGCCGACCGTCCAGAGCATCGGCGTCTCGAAGCTCAGCGAGCCCTTCCACATGGTGCCGACCCAGTTGAAGAACTTCACACCGGTCGGGACCGCGATCAGGAAGGTCATGAAGGAGAAGAACGGCAGCAGCACCTGCCCGGTGACGTACATGTGGTGCGCCCACACCGTCACCGACAGACCGGCGATCGCGATGGTGGCCGCGATCAGGCCGGAGTAGCCGAACATCGGCTTGCGGCTGAAGACCGGGATGATCTCCGACACGATGCCGAAGAACGGCAGCGCGATGATGTACACCTCGGGGTGGCCGAAGAACCAGAACAGGTGTTGCCACAGCATCGCCCCGCCGTTGGCGGGATCGAATACGTGGGCCCCGAATTTACGGTCCGCCTCCAGGGCGAACAGCGCGGCGGCCAGGACCGGGAAGGCCAGCAGGACCAGCACGGCGGTCAGCAGGACGTTCCAGACGAAGATCGACATCCGGAACATCGTCATGCCGGGGGCGCGCATGCAGATGATCGTGGTGATGAAGTTGACCGCACCGAGGATCGTGCCGAAGCCGGAGAAGGCCAGACCCATGATCCACATGTCGGCGCCGACGCCCGGCGAACGGACCGCGTCCGACAGCGGGGAGTAGGCGAACCAGCCGAAGTTGGCCGCGCCGTTCGGGGTCAGGAAGCCCGCCACCGCGATGGTCGAGCCGAAGAGGTACAGCCAGTACGCGAACATGTTCAGACGCGGGAACGCCACGTCCGGGGCGCCGATCTGGAGCGGCATGATCCAGTTCGCGAAGCCGGCGAACAGCGGCGTCGCGAACATCAGCAGCATGATCGTGCCGTGCATCGTGAACGCCTGGTTGAACTGCTCGTTCGACAGGATCTGGGTCCCGGGACGAGCCAGCTCGGCGCGCATGACCAGCGCGAGGATGCCGCCGATCAGGAAGAAGGCGAACGACGTGCCCAGGTACAGGGTGCCGATCGTCTTGTGGTCGGTGGTGGTCAGCCACTTGATGATGGTCGAACCCGGCTTGCGGGTCCGCTGCGCCCCGACCGTGACGGCCCCGGCGCCCCCGCCGGCCGCGGCGGGCTCGTTGAGGATGGTCACTTCTCTTCACTTCCCATGGTCGTGATGCCGGAGGGCAACGCGCCGGTCTGGCCCTTGGCCCGGAGGTCCGCCAGGTGCTTGTCGTAGTCGGCGCGGTCGACGACCTTGACGTTGAACAGCATGCGCGAGTGGTCGACGCCACAGAGCTCCGCGCACTTGCCCATGTACTCGCCCTTGACGGTGGGGGTGACCTCGAACCTGTTCACCACGCCCGGCACGACGTCCATCTTCATCATGAAGTTGACGGGCCAGAAGTCGTGGATGACGTCACGCGAGGTCAGCCGGAACTGCACCGACTCGTTGACCGGCAGCCAGAGCGTCGGAACGTCCCTGGGCGTACCGACGTCGTACGCGGCGTCCTTGTTGGCCGGGTCGGGGTTCTCGGTGTTCTCGTAGTTGAACGCCCAGCTCCACTGGAAGCCGACCACGTTGACCGTGTGCTGCGGCTTCTCGGAGACGGCGATCAGCTTCGACTCGTCGCGGGCGACGAAGTAGAAGAGCACCGACACGATGATGATGGGGACCGCGGTGTAGAGCGCCTCGATGGGCACGTTGTACCGGGTCTGCGGGGGGACCTCCACGCCGGTGCGGCTGCGCCGGTGGAAGATCACGCTCCAGATGATCAGACCCCACATCAGTACGCCGACCACCAGCGCCGCGATCCAGGAGCCCTGCCACATCTGGAGGACCATCGGCCCTTCCTTGGTGACGGGGCTCGGGAGGCCAAGCCTGGGGAGGTCGTTGGCCGAGCAGCCGGTGGCGGTCGCGATGACGAGGCCCAGTGCCAGCGCCTGAGGCAGCTTCCGCCGCATCGTGCGCCGCGGCGAGCGGTCGGAGCCGTTGGGACTCACGTAGCGCCTTCCCGAAGTCTCGCCCGCCTTCGCGTCGCCCCGCGGAGGATTGTGAGCCTCCCCGGCGACCCGTCCACGGGCACGGTTTGAATGCTTATGCGGGCCAAACCCTACTCCAGCCTTATGCGCTCCTGACGGGCAGCCCCCGGTAACGCGCCGCCCGGTCGCCCGATCAGGCCCGGCAGGGGCTGCGTCGCAGGTCATCGTAGGCATTCGAGGTCCTTACGCCCGATCGGGGGATGACCTCGAACTACGCGGGTGACGGTCCGTCGGACGCGGACGAAGCGGACATTCGGGGTGATCGACTGACGGCCGGTAAGCGATGTCGTCGGACCGGAACGGCTCCGGGTGTGTCGTTAAATGTGACCGTGTACTTCGATGCGGCCTCGACGGCCCCTCTGCACCCCGTCGCACGGCAGGCGCTGACCGCCGCCCTGGACGAGGGCTGGGCCGATCCGGCCCGGCTGTACCGCTCCGGCCGGCAGGCCCGGATGCTGTTGGACGCCGCCCGCGAGACGGTGGCCGAGGCCCTGGGCGCCCGGGCGGACGAGATCTCCTTCACCGCGAGCGGGACGCAGGCGGTGCAACTCGGCATGCTGGGCGCGCTGGCCGGCCACCGGCGGCGCGGCGGCCACCTGGTGCACTCGGCGGTCGAGCACTCCAGCGTGCTGCACGTCGCCGAGCGTCAGGAGGCGGGCGGGGGCACCGTCTCGGTGGCGCCGGTGGACCGCGCTGGACGGGTCGACCCGGACGTGTTCGCCGCGCTGCTGCGCGCGGACACCGCGCTGGCCGTCCTGCAGAGCGCCAACCACGAGGTGGGGACGGTCCAGCCGGTCGGCGAGGTCGCCGGACACTGCCGCGAGGCCGGTGTCCCGCTGCTGGTCGACGCCGCGCAGAGCGTCGGGCGGATGGACGTCCCGGCGGGCTGGTCGCTGCTGACCGCCAGCGCGCACAAGTGGGGCGGGCCGCCCGGCGTCGGGGTGCTGGCGGTGCGCAAGGGCGTCCGGTACGCCTCGCCGCTGCCGGCCGACGAACGCGAGGGCGGGCGGGTGCCCGGCTACGTCAACGTCCCGGCGATCGTCGCCGCGGCCGCCTCGCTGCGGGCCGTCCGGGCCGAGGCCGCGCGGGAGAACGCCCGGCTCCACGCGCTGGTGGAGCGCATCCGGGCCCGGGTGCCGCAGCTGGTGCCCGAGGTGGAGGTGGTCGGCGACCCGGTGCGGCGGCTGCCGCACATCGTCACCTTCTCCTGCCTGTACGTGGACGGCGAGGTGCTGCTCACCGAACTGGACCGGGCGGGCTTCGCGGTCTCCTCCGGCTCCTCCTGCACCTCCTCCACCCTGACGCCGAGCCATGTGCTGGCCGCGATGGGGGTGCTCACCGAGGGGAACGTCCGGGTCTCGCTGCCGCCCGGGACGGCCGAGGCCGACGTCGAACGCTTCCTCACCGTGCTGCCGGAGCTGGTCGCTGGCGTCCGGGCGCCGCTCGGGCTGGACCTGCCGGCCCCGGAGCCGGAGCCGGCGGCCGGGCCCCTGCTGGTGATCGACGCGCTGGGCAAGCGCTGCCCGCTGCCGGTGATCGAGCTGGCGAAGCGGATCGGCGAGGTGCCGGAGGGCGGCACGGTCGCCGTGCTCGCGGACGACGAGGCGGCCCGGCTGGACATCCCGGCCTGGTGCGGGATGCGCGGTCAGGAGTACGCGGGCGAGGCCCCGGCCGCCGACTACGGCGGCGACCGGGGCTCGGCCTACCTCGTCGTCCGGCGGACTACTTGACCAGGTGCGCGCGGACGTCCGCGGCGGCCTCGGCGCCGTAGGCGTCCTCGAAGCGCTTCAGGAAGGCGGTCGGGCGCAGCTCGTACTCCTGGGTGCCGACGGTCTCGATCACCAGGGTGGCGAGCATGCAGCCGAGCTGGGCGGCGCGCTCCAGGTCGAGCTGCCAGGACAGGCCGGTCAGGAAGCCGGCCCGGAAGGCGTCGCCGACGCCGGTCGGGTCGACCTTCGCCTCCTCGGCGGCGCAGCCGACCAGGATCGCCGCCTCGCCCTTGCGCTCGATCCGCACGCCCTTGCTGCCCAGGGTGGTGATCCGGGTGCCGACCCGGGTGAGGATCTCCTCGGCGTCCCAGCCGGTCTTGCTCTCGATCAGTGCGGCCTCGTACTCGTTGGTGAAGAGGTACGCGGCGCCGTCGACGATGTCGCGGATGTCGTCGCCGTCCAGGCGGGCCAGCTGCTGGGAGGGGTCGGCGGCGAAGGCGAAGCCGCGGGTGCGGCACTCCTGGGTGTGGCGCACCATGCCCTGCGGGTCGTCGGCACCGATCAGGACGAGGTCGAGGCCGCCGACGCGGTCGGCGATCGGCTTGAGCTCGATGTTGCGGGCCTCCGCCATGGCACCGGTGTAGAACGAGGCGATCTGGTTGTGGTCCTCGTCCGTGGTGCACATGAAGCGGGCGGTGTGCCGGGTCTCGGAGATGTGGACGGAGTTGCAGTCCACGTTGTTGCGCTCCAGCCAGCTGCGGTACTCGGCGAAGTCCGCGCCGGCCGCGCCGACCAGGATCGGGCGGAGCCCGAGCACGCCCATGCCGAACGCGATGTTCGGCGCGACTCCGCCGCGGCGGATGTCCAGGGTGTCGACCAGGAAGGACAGCGACACGGTGTGCAGCTGCTCGGCGACGAGCTGGTCGGCGAACCGACCGGGGAACGTCATCAGGTGGTCGGTGGCGATCGAGCCGGCGACGGCGATACGCACGGGAGGTCTCCTCAGGATGGCTGCGGGGCCAACGGGCAAGCACGGGTGAACCCACACACGGTACCGGGCTCGGGGCGGGCGGCAGCAAGACCGCCGCAATCCGCCGGCCCGCAGTGCCATCGTGGCACCCGTCACCGTCGAACGTGTACTACCTCCGGGTAGCACTGGTGGGTGGGCCGAACCCCGGCCTAGGGTCGGCAGCAGGGGCCCCGCCGAGCCGGGCGGGCCCCGTCGTCGACCGTGGCAGTGCGGCCACGGCCATGGATCGGAGCGATGCCCGATGATGCCCAGCCACGCCCCGCTGTCCGCCCTCCGGACCGAAGCCGACGGCGAGAGCCTCGACGCGCTGGTGAGTTCGTCCCGGCGGCTGCGCCGGTTCTGGCCGCTGCTGGCGACCGGTCCCGAGCCGGCCGCGCCCGCCCGGGAGGGGTTCCGGGTGCCGTCCGACGCGCAGCGGCTGGTCGCCGGGATGGCCGAGTACGACATGTGACCCGGCGCCCGCCCCGGCCCGGGGCGGGTGGAACCGGATCCGACCGGGTCACGTCACATCCGCGCGGAGCGGCCGAGCGGGCGGCACCGCTGAGCCCTCGGGAGGATGTGCAGATGGACCTGGAGACGATGCCCCGGCGCGGTCGGCGGGCGGTGGCCCTGGCGGGCCTGGCGCTGGCGGCGGTGGTGACGGTGGCCGGGTGCAACGGGGACGGCAAGACCTCCTCGGACGCGGCGGCGGGCGGCGTGGCCACGACCTCGGCGGGCGCGAGCGCCTCCCCGGAGGCCCCGGCGTCCTCCGGCGCCCCGTCCGCGCCGGCTCCGCCGGCTCCGACGGGGAGCCCGTCGGCCACCACGGACCAGCCCGGCCAGACACCGCCGACCAAGTGGGCCCCCACCCCGGCCTCGCCCGCCCCTGGGCAGCCGTCGACGGCCGGCTCCGGGGGCACTCCCCCGGGCCCCGGGATCGCGGTGGGCGAGCCCGACCCGGCCGGGTCGGGGGCGCGCCCGGCGGTCTCCTACCGGGTGGACGGCAGCAACGGGCTGACCGTCTACTTCTTCGGCGGGGTCTGCCAGAAGTACGCGCTGAAGGCGGACGAGTCGCACCCCGGCCGGGTGGACGTCAGGATCGTGGTGGCGGCGCCGGTGCAGCCCGGGCAGGTCTGCAACGCGCTGGCCAAGCGGCAGTCGGTGACCGCCGATCTGCGCTCGCCACTGGCCGGGCGGACGGTGACCGACCAGTCGAGCGGCCAGAACGTGCCGCTGGAGGCCGATCCGCACATGGGGCCGGACCCGGTCACTCCGGACGTCGCCGGCCAGTAGCCGCGACGACCCAGTAGCCGCGACAACGGTGCGGAACGCGGAGGCGGCGGGGGGGGGGGAGGAGGGGCGCGCCGCCCCGCCCGCACCGACACGCCAGACCAGCACGCCGGGAGAGGATGTG
>NZ_JBHWIO010000001.1:0-52682 GCF_042732075.1 Kitasatospora sp. NPDC059812 | reverse complement strand
GCGCGCCCGCCCCGCGCCGGCGGCGCGTCGCGGCGGCCCCCCTCCCGGCGCCCGCCCGGCGGGGGGGGGGGGCGGGGGCGGGCCGGGCGGCACCCCGCCCCCCCCCCGCCTCCGTACCGCGGCTCGAACGAGCGTCGAGCGGTGCTGCTTAGGCCTAGCTGAACGAGTCGCCGCAGGCGCAGGAGCCGGTGGCGTTCGGGTTGTCGATCGTGAAGCCCTGCTTCTCGATGGTGTCGACGAAGTCGACGGTGGCGCCGCCCAGGTACGGGGCGCTCATCCGGTCGGTGACGACCTTGACACCGTCGAAGTCCTTGAGCACGTCGCCGTCGAGCGAGCGCTCGTCGAAGAACAGCTGGTAACGCAGGCCGGAGCAGCCACCGGGCTGGACGGCGACGCGAAGTGCGAGGTCGTCGCGGCCCTCCTGCTCCAGCAGGCCCTTGACCTTGGCCGCGGCGGCATCGGTAAGGAGGATGCCACTCTCGACGGTGGTCTCGTCCTGGACGGTCATCTGCTTTCTCCCGGTCTTTGACGACGGTTTGCCCACAGTGCCAACCAACGGCCGTCCGGATTCATTTCCCGAACGGCGATTGTCTTCGTCGGCTTGCTGGTGGCGGAATTTCCGTGGGCCGGGTGTGCCACCCGTGTCCCCTACGCTCCCCATGCTCGCACAACCCGGGAGGGCGGGTCACCGCCCGAGCCGCGGAATCCGGGGAACCGGCCCCGAGCCGGGCCGGCGGACGCCAGGATGGTGGCCATGATCCTGCGCCAGGTCAGGGACACCGCCGCCGACGCGGAGGCCGTCCAGGAGCTCTCCCTCGCCGCGTTCGCCGATCCGGCCCTGCCCGGTCCGGCGGCCGTGCCGACCCCGCTGCAGCTGGCCCGGACGAGACATCTGGCGCGCACCGATCCGGCGGGCTGCTGGCTGGCGGAGAGCGGCGGGGAGCCGGTCGGCGCGGTGCTGTCGATGCGCCGGGAGGGCCTGTGGGCGCCGTCCCTGTTCGCGGTTCGGCCGCAGGCGCAGGGCAAGGGCGTCGGGCGGCTGCTGCTGGAACGGGCGGCGGCGCACTCGCGGGGCTGCCTGCGCGGGATGGTCTGCGCGTCGGCGTCCCCGGCGGCGGTCCGCCGCTACCGGCTGGCCGGGTTCACCCTGCACCCGGCGATGCGGCTGACCGGGCGGGTGGACCGGGCCGGGCTGCTCGACCCGGGGGACATCCCGGTGCACCGGGGCGGCGCCGTCCACCGGCACCTGCTGGACTCGGTGGACCGGCGGCTGCGCGGGTCCGCGCACGGCCCGGACCACGAGCTGATGCTGGGCCACTTCGAGGAACTGCTGATCGCCGACGCGCTGGCCGGCAGCGGCTACTGCTACCGGGACGGCGGCGAGGTGAAGCTGCTGGCGGCCACCACCAAGCGGATCGCCGCCCGGCTGCTGCGCGAGGCGCTGGCCCGGGTGCCGGACGGGGTCGAGGCGCGGGTGGAGTTCCTGACCGCCGAGCAGGAGTGGGCGCTGGACGTCGGCCTAGAGGTGGGGCTGACCCCGCAGAGCCGGGGCTTCGTCGGGCTGCGCGGGATGCGGCCGCCGGCGCCGTACCTGCCGAGCGGCGCCTTCCTGTGAACGACGGGACGACGGGACGATCGGACGACGGGACGACGTGGCCCCCGCCGGCTGCCTGCTCCGACGGGGGCCACGGGTCACCGGGGGCCGATCAGGCCATGGTGTCCAGGATCTCCCGGACCATGTCCATCGTCGTGCCCGGGTGCAGGAAGGCGAAGCGGGCGACCGTCTCGCCGTCCCAGCCGGTGGGGGTGACGAAGCCGATCTGGTCCGCGAGCAGCTGCTGCGACCAGCGGTAGTAGTCCTCGTTGGTCCAGCCCTTGCGCTTGAAGCAGACGGCCGAGAGCTGCGGGTC
This sequence comes from Kitasatospora sp. NPDC059812, assembly GCF_042732075.1. Lineage (NCBI taxonomy): Bacteria > Bacillati > Actinomycetota > Actinomycetes > Kitasatosporales > Streptomycetaceae > Kitasatospora > Kitasatospora sp. NPDC059812. The sequence goes on along the minus strand of NZ_JBHWIO010000001.1, from coordinate 50,772 downwards.
GAACAGCAGCTCCAGGTGGTCGGTGTCGCGGATGAGCTGGGCGGTGTCCCGGGCGAGCGTGAGGCCGGCCTCGATGGCGTCGGTGTAGGCCTGGGTGCCGTGGACGGCGAGGGAGAACCACAGCGGCAGGCCGCGGGCGCGCCGGGTGAGGTGGTAGGCGTAGTCGGTGGGGTTCCACTCGTCGCCCTCGGTGTGCAGGACGTCGAGGTAGGAGGCGTCCTGGGTGTGCACGGCCCGGGCGAGCTGCGGGTTGCGGTAGATCAGCGCGGCGCAGTCGAAGGGGGCGAACAGCCACTTGTGCGGGTCGACGACGAAGGAGTCGGCGTGCTCGATGCCGTTGTAGCGCTCGCGCACCGAGGGGGCGAACAGGCCCGCGCCGCCGTAGGCGCCGTCGACGTGGAACCACAGGTCCCGCTCGCGGGCGACCTCGGCCAGGCCCTTGAGGTCGTCGACGATGCCCTCGTTGGTCGTCCCGGCCGTGCCCACGACCGCGATGACGGTCTCCGGGTTCGGGTCGGCGGCCAGCGCGGCGCGCAGCGCCTCGCCGGTGAACCGGCGGTTCACGGTGGGGACCTTGAAGGCCTCGACGCCGATGATGTTGAAGGTGTTCTTGACCGAGGAGTGGACCTGGTCGGCGACGGCGATCCGCAGCCGCGCCTCCGGCCCGACGCCCAGCTTGCGGCGGGCGGTGTCGCGGGCGACGACGAGGGCGGAGAGGTTGCCCGCGGAGCCGCCGGAGACGAAGGTGCCGCCGGCCGAGGCGGGCAGGCCGGCGCGGTCGGCGATCAGGCGCAGCACCTGGTTCTCGGCGGCGATCGCGCCGGCCGCCTCCAGCCAGGAGATGCCTTGCAGGGACGCGCAGGAGACCACCATGTCGAAGAGCAGCGCGGCCTTGGTCGGGGCGCACGGGATGAACGACAGGTAGCGCGGGCTGTCGGCGGAGATCACCGCGCGGGACAGCTCGTGGTCGTAGAGCTTGAGCACGTCGGCGGGGGCGTTGCCGTCCGCGTTCAGCAGACCGGCCAGCTGGGCGCGCAGGTGCTCGCCGTCACCGGGGTGGTCGAGCGGGACGGGGTCGTACTGCAGCCGGTCCCGCATGTAGTCGAAAACCAGGTCGACCAGTTCGTTGTCGGGCCGGTGCATGCGGTCGGGGGCTGCGGACACGGCTGTCCCTCTCGGCTGTGGGGTGTCGGGGGATGCCCGGTCGGCGGGGCGGTTCACCGCGTGGACCGGACGTGATCAGCGTAGGCAGCGGGAGGGGTTCGCCGCGCGTCGGAACCCGGCTGGTCAGGCAGCTTTCGGGCGTCTTCGGGCCGGTCCGCGCAGGATTCCTGCGCACCGGCCGGAGGGGGCCGGACGGGGCGCGCCTCAACCGATGAGCTGGGAGAGGACGACCGAGGAGCGGCTGCGCTGGACGCCGGGCTCGCGGCGGATGCGCTCGATGACGGCCTCCAGGTGGCGCATGTCGGCGGCTCGCAGGTGGACCAGGGCGTCCGGGTCGCCGGTGACCGTCCAGGCGGCGATCACCTCGGGGAACTGGCGCAGGCTGGCGAGGATCTCCTCGGGGGCGGTCCGCTCGCGGCAGTAGACCTCGACGAAGGCCTCGGTCTGCCAGCCGAGCACCGACGGGTCGAGCACCACGGTGAAGCCCCGCACCACGCCGCGCGCCCGCAGCCGGTCGATCCGGCGGCGCACGGCGGTGGCGGAGAGGTTGACCTGGAGGCCGATCTCGGCGTACGAGGCGCGGCCGTCGCGGCCGAGCCGGGCGAGCAGCAGCCGGTCGGTCTCGTCCAGGTCGGCCCCGACCACCTCGTGCGCTCGGCTGCTGGTCATCGGTGCGGGGCTCCACGGGTCGTACGGGTCGGTTGCGGCCTCGGGCGGCGGCCCTCGGACGGAGGGCGGTAGGGGCGGCTGCCGAAACGGTTCGCCAACCATTCTGGCGGATGTCAGGAGCAAGTTCACCGCTCGCAGATGACGGCCGGTGGTCCGCCGCCGGTCGGCAGCCGGTCCGCCGTCAGTCGGCCAGCAGGACGATCTTGCCTCGGGTGCGGCCCTCGGCGCTGAGCGCCTGGGCGGAGGCCGCCTGCGCGAGCGGGAAGGTGGAGGCGACGGTGACGGTCAGCCGGCCGTCGTCGGCCAGCGCGGCCAGCTCGGCGAGGTCCGCGGCGTCCGGGCGGACCCAGACGTAGTGGCCGCCGAGGGCCTTCACCCCGAAGTCGGTGATCGAGGCGATCCGGCTCTGGTCCGCCACCAGGCTCGCCGAGAGCGGGACGGCGCCGTGGCCGACCAGGTCGAGGGCCGCGTCGACCCCGCCCGGGGCGAGCGCCCGGACCCGGTCGGCCAGGCCCTCGCCGTAGAGCACCGGCTCGGCGCCGAGGCCGCGCAGGTAGTCGTGGTTGCGCTCGCCCGCGGTGCCGATCACCCGGGCGCCGAGGGCCCGGGCGATCTGGACGGCCAGGTGCCCGACCCCGCCGGCCGCGGCGTGCACCAGCAGGGTCTCCCCCGCCCGCAGCCGCAGCGCCTTGAGGCTCTGCAGCGCGGTGAGCCCGGCCAGCGGCAGGCCGCCGGCCTGGGCCCAGTCCAGTGCGGCCGGCTTGCGGGCGAGGGTGCGGACCGGGGCGGAGACGAGTTCGGCGTAGGTGCCGTGTTCGACGGTGTCCTTGCGGACGTAGCCGTAGACCTCGTCGCCGGGCGCGAACTCGGTGACGCCGCCGCCGACGGCGCGGACCACGCCGGCCAGGTCCCAGCCCATGACGAGCGGGAAGTGCGCGTCCAGCAGGCCGTCCAGGGCGCCGTCCCGGATCTTCCAGTCCACCGGGTTCACCCCGGCCGCCCGCATCTGCACCAGGACCGAGTCCGGGCCGATCTTGGGGTCGGGCAGGTCGGTGTACTCGACGACTTCGGGGCCGCCGTAGCGGTTGATCGCGATTGCCTTCATGGCCTCAGCCATACCCGGGCCCGGCCGGATATCGATTCGGCCACGCGAGGACCACCCCAAAACGGTCATCCGGCTCCGCCGGGGGTCCGATTCGGCGAGCGGTTCTCGTCACATCGACAGGATGGCCATCGTCACTCTGACGCTAACCGGTTATCATAGATAGCGTCAGATAGACGAAAAGGCTTCAGGCTTGATCGGCCGCACAGAAGGGCACCCGCCCGTGACCACCACCATCACCGAGACCCACGGCGTCGACCCCACTCCGACGCCGCTCGCTCTGCTGCTGCTCGGCCGCGAGGCCGACCCGAACAGCGAGCGCGGCGTCGAGTGCCCCGGCGACCTCCCCCCGGCCTCCGACCCGAACCTCGTCGAGCGCGCCCGCGCTGCCAAGGCCGCGCTCGGTGACCGGGTCTTCATCCTCGGACACCACTACCAGCGCGACGAGGTGATCGAGTTCGCCGACGTCACCGGCGACTCCTTCAAGCTCGCGCGCGACGCCGCGGCCCGCCCGGAGGCCGAGTACATCGTCTTCTGCGGCGTGCACTTCATGGCCGAGTCCGCCGACATCCTGACCGGCGACGCCCAGCAGGTCGTCCTCCCGGACCTCGCGGCCGGCTGTTCGATGGCCGACATGGCCACCGCCGAGCAGGTCGCCGAGTGCTGGGACGTGCTGACCGACGCCGGCATAGCCGACGTCACCGTCCCGGTCTCGTACATGAACTCCTCCGCCGACATCAAGGCCTTCACCGGCAGGCACGGCGGCACCATCTGCACCTCCTCCAACGCCGAGCGCGCCCTGGAGTGGGCCTTCGAGCAGGGCCAGAAGGTGCTGTTCCTGCCCGACCAGCACCTCGGCCGCAACACCGCGGTGCGCGATCTGGGCCTCTCGCTGGACGACTGCGTCCTGTACAACCCGCACAAGCCGAACGGCGGCCTGACCGCCGAGCAGCTGCGGGACGCCAAGATGATCCTGTGGCGCGGCCACTGCTCGGTGCACGGCCGGTTCAGCGTGGACTCGGTGAACGACGTGCGCGCGCGGATCCCCGGCATCACCGTGCTGGTGCACCCCGAGTGCAAGCACGAGGTCGTCTCGGCCGCCGACATGGTGGGCTCGACCGAGTACATCATCAAGGCGCTGGACGCCGCCGAGCCCGGCTCCAAGTGGGCCATCGGCACCGAGCTGAACCTGGTCCGCCGCCTGGCCAAGGCCCACCCGGACAAGGAGATCGTCTTCCTGGACCGGACGGTCTGCTTCTGCTCCACCATGAACCGGATCGACCTGCCGCACCTCGTCTGGGCGCTGGAGTCGCTGGTCGAGGGCCGGGTGCCGAACGTGATCACCGTCGACCCGGAGACCGAGAAGTACGCCAAGGCGGCGCTGGACCGGATGCTGGCCCTGCCGTAGCCGGCCCGGCCCGACCCGGCCGCCGGAACACGACGACACGACGAAGGGCGGGTCCCCTCCCACCGGAGGGGACCCGCCCTTTCGTCTGGCACCGGCCGCGGCGGCTACTCGGGGTAGCCCGGGATCACACCCTCGCCGTCGGCCATCAACAGCTCGCGGACCTCGTCGATCGTCGCCTCGGCGCTCGGCAGGATCAGCTCGGACGGCGCCAGTGAATCCAGCGGCACCGGGGTGCCGAACTGCTTCACCGCGTCCAGCAGCTTGCCGTAGGCGCGACGGAAGTGCTCCTCGTCCCCCGACTCCACTGCGGTGACGAGCTCGGAGTCGAGCTCGTTGAGCAGGTTCAGGTGGTCATCGCCCACCTCGTACTGCCCCTCACCCATGACCCTCATGATCATGCCGTGCGTCTCCCTGGTTCGTGGGATGGAGCTCAGATCACTTGTTGTAGTTGATGCGCGGGGTGTCCTGCTGGGGGTGGGCCTGCGGCTGCTGCGGCTTGCCCTGCTCGATCGCGGCCGGACCGGAGGACGGGCCCCCCAGCTCGGCCTTCATCCGGGCCAGCTCCAGCTCGACGTCGGTGCCGCCGGCCACTCGCTCCAGCTCGGCCTCGATGTCGTCCTTGCGGCCGAGACCGCTCGCGTCATCGAGCGCACCGGACGCCAGCAGCTCGTCGATCGCACCGGCCCGGGCCTGCATCTGGGCCGTCTTGTCCTCGGCCCGCTGAATGGCCAGGCCGACGTCGCCCATCTCCTCCGAGATCCCGGAGAAGGACTCGGCGATGCGGGTCTGCGCCTGAGCAGCGGTGTACGTGGCCTTGATGGTCTCCTTCTTGGTGCGGAAGGCGTCCACCTTGGCCTGCAGCCGCTGGGAGGCGAGCGTGAGCTTCTCCTCCTCGCCCTGAAGGGCCTGGTACTGCGTCTCCAGGTCGGTGATCTGGGACTGCATGTTGGCCCGGCGGGTCAGCGCCTCGCGCGCGAGGTCCTCACGGCCCAGGGACAGCGCCTTGCGGCCCTGGTCCTCGTACTTCGCCGACTGCTGCTGGAGCTGGGTCAGCTGGAGTTCCAGGCGCTTGCGCGAGGTCGCGACGTCCGCGACGCCACGCCGTACCTTCTGCAGCAGTTCGAGCTGCTTCTGGTAGGAGTAGTCGAGCGTCTCTCGGGGATCCTCCGCCCGATCCAAGGCCTTGTTCGCCTTGGAGCGGAAGATCAACCCCATACGCTTCATGATTCCGTCGCTCATGGGCCTCGGGTGCCCCCTTCTCCGGCCTGCGGTCTCTATCTCGATACCAGACACGACGAGTGTATGTGCAGCGAGCCCGTCGCCGCAGTGCACCTGCCTGCTACAAGACTGCTACAGCGACCAGCGGAGTTCCTCCTCCCCCGGGTGGATCCGCCTCTCATCCCCTCCATAGTCCATCCGATTGATCCCCTACGGGAAGGGGCCGGGAAACCCCGGCGGGCGGCCGACCTCGCGGATCGATACGCGTTTGGGTCCGAGGGGACCCCGAGAAGCCGCCCGGCACCCCGTACGCTGGTGGTGTGTTCCGACGCCGTTCAGATGATGCAGCCGCCTCCGCCACCGTGCTGGAGAAGCCGGACGAGACCCGCCACCCCCAGGCCAAGAAGGGCCGGCCAACGCCCAAGCGCAGCGAGGCCGAGGCCAACCGGCGTACCCGGGTGACGGTGCCCAAGGACCGCAAGGAGGCCGCCCGCCAGGCCCGCGAGCGGATGCGCTCCGAGCGCGAGAAGCAGCGCACCGCGCTGATGGAGGGCGACGAGCGCCACCTGCCGGCCCGCGACAAGGGCCCGGTGCGCAAGTTCGCCCGCGACTACGTGGACGCCCGCTGGTCGCTCGCCGAGTTCTTCCTGCCCGCCGCCGTGGTCATCCTGGTGCTGAGCATCATCAAGGTGCCCGCCATCCAGCTGCTGTCCACGCTGCTGTTCCTGCTGTTCTTCGTGCTGGTGATCCTGGACTTCGTCCGCCTCGGCTTCGGTCTGCGCAAGCAGTTCGCCGAGCGCTTCGCCGGCCAGAACACCCGCGGCGCGGTCGCCTACGGCCTGATGCGCATCCTGCAGATGCGCCGGCTGCGACTGCCCAAGCCGCAGGTGCGGCGCGGGGAGAAGCCCTGACCGCCGAACCGGTGGACTCCGGCTGGGCCCCGCCTTCCTGGGAGGGGCCCGGCCTGTACGCGTTGCCGGGGCAGGGGGACGGCGGCCACGACCGGATCGGCCAGGAGCGCCGGCTGCCCTCGCGCAGCGGCTCCTTCGCCGGCGGTACCGGCGCCTGGCTGGACCGGCTCGGCGGACTGCGCAACTTCGTCCGCCAGGAGCTGGTCTCCCGGCAGCTCGCCGAGCAACTGGCCGGCCGCACCGCGCAGCGCGTCCTCGACATCGGCTGCGGCCAGGGCACCCAGGCGCTGCGCCTGGCCCGGGCCGGCCACTACGTCACCGGCATCGACTCCGACCCGGTCGCGCTCGGCGTCGCCCAGGGGGCGCTCGCCGAGGAACCGCCGGAGGTCGCCGGCCGGCTGCAACTGCTCAGCGGCGACGCCCACCAGTGCGGGCGCTGGTTCGGCCCGCGCAGCTTCGACGTGGTGCTCTGCCACGGCGTCCTGATGTACCTGCCCGCCCCCGACCCGATGATCGCCTCGCTGGCCCGGCTGCTGGCCCCGGGCGGGCTGCTCTCGCTGCTGGTCCGCAACCGCGACGCGCTCGCCCTGCGGCCCGCCGCCGCCGGGGACTGGCGGGCCGCCCTGCACGCCTTCGAGAGCGACCGGTACTACAACCGGCTCGGGCTGGCCGCCCGCGCCGACCGCCTCGCCGACCTCACCGTCACCCTCTCCGAGGTGTCGGTGCCGCTGAAGCACTGGTACGGCGTACGGGTCTTCACCGACAACGCGCCCGACGACGCGGCCCCGCCGGTGGACGGGCGGCAGCTGGCCCAGCTGCTGGAGGCCGAGGACCGGGCCGGCCGCACCGACCCGTACCGGCAGGTCGCCGCGCTGCTGCACGTGGTCGGGGCCAAGTAGCGGCCCCGCGACAGCGGTTACGCCTCGTGCAGGCTCATCGAGTAGATCACCCGGTCGTCGTCCAGCAGGACCGCCGTGTCGATGCCGTCCTCGGCGAGCTGCTTCCAGGACTCCCCGATCCAGGTCTCGGCGTCCCCCTGGCCCGCGAACTCCTCCTGCGCGCCCTCCGGCACCACCGCGGTGCCGTCCGACTTCTCGTACCGCCACGTCCAGACCATGCCCGGCTCCTCCCACCGACGACGCTGCCTGCGTGCTGCGCACCTTAGCCTGCCCGGCCCGATCTTCCGTATGCCTGGCCGGACGCTCCGGATGCCCGGTCGGGCAGGATGGGCGGCATGGCGATCCACCACCCGCTCCCCCGCACGCTGCTGCTCGGCGGCGCCCGCTCCGGCAAGTCCACCCGGGCCGAGCAGCTGCTCGCCGACCACCCGGACGTCCTGTACGTGGCCACCGGCGGCACCCGGGACGGCGACGCCGAGTGGGCCCAGCGGGTCGCGCTGCACCGCGAGCGGCGGCCGGCGAGCTGGCGCACCGCCGAGACCTGCGACCTGGAGGCCGTGCTGGCCGACCGGGCCGACCCGGCGCCGGTGCTGGTCGACTGCCTGGCACTGTGGCTGACCGCCGTGATGGACGAGTGCGGCGCCTGGGACGACGCGGTCTGGGCGGCGGGTGGGGAGGCCGCCGTCCAGCGGCGCTGCGAGGCCCTGGCGCGGGCCTGGGCGGCCACCGGGCGCACGGCCGTCGCGGTCAGCAACGAGGTCGGGATGGGCGTCGTCCCGGCGACCGCCGCAGGCCGGCGCTTCCGCGACACCCTGGGCCGGCTGAACATGGCCGTGGCGGACGCCTCCGAGCGTGTGCTGCTGGTCGTGGCCGGGCAGGTTCTGACCGTCAAGCCAGCCGCCGCCTGAACATCTGCGGCGTGTAGCCTTCCGGACGATGGACACGACCGTGGATCTCGATACGTTCTCCTCGCTCGTCGAGCGCCCCGACGAGAGCGCCCGACGGGCCGCCGAGGAACGCTGGCAGGAGGCCGGCCGGCCGCGCGGCGGGCTCGGCAAGCTGGAGGAGCTGGGCAGCTGGCTGTCGTCCGTACAGGGGCGATCCCCCGTGCGGCCGGTGTCGGCCCCCAAGGTGCTGCTGTTCGCCGCCGACCACGGCGTGGCCGCGCTCGGGGTGTCCCGGCTGCCCGCCAAGGGCGGCACCGCCGCGCGGGTGCGCGCCGTCCTGGACGGCACCGCGCCGGTCACCCGGCTGGCCCGGCGCTACGGCGCCGAGGTGCGGGTCGTCGACGTCGCGGTGGACGCCGACCCCGCCGACTTCCCGGACGACGTGGTCACCCACCGGATCCGGCGCGGCTCCGGCCGGATCGACGTCGAGGACGCGCTCACCCCCGAGGAGACCGCGCGGGCCTTCCGGGCCGGCATGGCCGTCGCCGACGAGGAGGCCGACGCCGGCACCGACCTGGTGCTGCTCGGCGACCTCGGCGTCGGCGCCACCACCGTCGCCGCCGTCCTGGTCGGCGCACTGTGCGGAACGGACGCGGCCGCCGTCACCGGGCGCGGCTCGGGCGTCGACGACCGGGTCTGGATGGTCAAGTGCGCCACCATCCGCGACTCCCTGCGGCGGGCCCGGCCCGTCCTCGGCGACCAGCTGGCGCTGCTCGGCGCCACCGGCGGGGCCGACTTCGCGGCGATCACCGGCTTCCTGCTCCAGGCCGCGGTGCGACGGCTCCCGGTGGTGCTGGACGGCGTCGTCTCGGCGGCCTGCGCGCTGGTCGCACAGCGGATCGCCTTCCGGGCGCCGGAGTGGTGGCGGGCCGGGCAGTCCAGCGGCGAGCCCGCCCAGGCCAAGGCCTACGACCGGCTCACCCTGACGCCGCTGCAGGACCAGGGGATCACCATGGGCGAGGGCCTCGGCGCGCTGCTGGCCCTGCCGCTGCTCCAGGCCGCGGGCGACGCGCTCGCGGACGAGGCCCCGCGGCCGTTCGTGCCGTCGGCACCGAAGGAGCAGCCGAAGCTGCCCTCGGCGGCGGACCTGCTGCGGCGGCTGTAGCAACCCGCGGCAACCTGTGGCACCAGGATCATGGGCGCCCCGTCCGGCACATCGGACGGGGCGCTTCCGTTCGGAGGGAAACACGTCGTGCAGGGCGCCAGTTGGGCCGAGGGGCTCCGGTTCGGGTTCGGGACGCTGTCCGTGCTGCGGGTGCGGGTGGAGCGGTGGGACCGGGCCGCGGCCGCGCGGGCGATGACCGCGGCCCCCGTGGTGGGGCTGGTGCTCGGCGCGGCGGCCGCCGGGGCGGGGTCACTGGTGGCCTGGCGGGCCGGCGGGCTGCTCGGGGCGGTGGCGGCGGTGGGGGTGCTGGCCGCGCTCACCCGGGGGCTGCACCTGGACGGTCTGGCGGACGTGGCCGACGGCCTGGGCAGCGGGAAGCCGGCCGAGGACGCTCTGCGCATCATGAAGCAGTCCGACATCGGCCCGTTCGGCGTCCTGACCCTCCTTCTCGTGCTGCTGGCCCAGATCGCCGCGCTGGCCGGACAGTTCGCCGAGTCGACCACACGCGGCGCGCTCGCGGTGCTGGCGTCGGCGGTGACCGCGCGGTGCGCGCTCGCCTGGGGCTGCCTGCGGTCGGTGCCGGCCGCCCGGCCGGGCGGCCTGGGCGCGATGGTGGCGGGCACCGTGGCACCCGCCGGAACGGTCGCGGGGACGGCCGCCGCGGCGCTCGCCCTGGCCGCCCTCGGACTGTTTGACGGATCGTCAACCCTTCGTCTCCCCACGGCCGTTGCGCTCGGCGTCGGCTGCGCCCAGCTGCTGCTCCGGCGCTGCGTACGGCGGTTCGGCGGAATCACCGGGGACGTGCTCGGCGCGATGGCGGAAACCGCCGCGACCGCTTCGCTGTTCGCCCTGGCGTTGCTCGGCTGACACCGGGCGGCGCGTGATCCCACCATGCGGACTACCATGCGGGGAGCACCGCAGCCCTGCACCGTCGCAGGTCCTGCCCGCCCGGCCTGACCCGAGGAGCCGGGGCCTCTGGTGTGCGTGGCCGCGACCTGCGCGGGTGCGCGCGCCAGGGGGCCCGGACCCGGAGCGTACCGGGCGGTCCGGCCTGCGACGGCGGGTTGCGCCGGTGCGGCAGCCTCGCCGCAACCGGCCGTGGACCGCGAAAGAACAGGACGCATTACGTGACTGCATTGTCTGTGAGCACCTCCTCCGCCGCCTCGCTGCGCGCGGACGCCCTGGTGGTCGGTGTCGCCAAGGGCCCCAAGGGCATCGTGCTGGCCCCCGGCTCCGAGGCCGTGAACGAGGCGTTCGAGGGCAAGCTGACCGAGGTCCTCAGCACCCTGGGCGCGACCGGCGCCGAGGGCGAGGCCGTCAAGGTGCCCTCCCCCGCCGGCCTGAAGGCCGCGCTCGTGCTCGCGGTCGGCCTCGGCGAGGCCGCCGAGGCCGGCTACCAGCTGGAGGCGCTGCGCCGCGCCGCTGGTGTCGCCGCCCGCACCCTGGCCGGCGCCAAGAAGGCCGCGCTGGCCCTGCCGGCCGAGTCCGCGGACGAGGTCGAGGCCGTCGCGCTGGGCGGCCTGCTCGGCTCGTACGCCTTCGGCACCTACAAGGCCGACGGCAGCGGCAAGGAGCCGGTCGGCGAGCTGGTCGTGCTGGCCCCCCGCAAGGGCAGCAAGGACGCCAAGGCGGCCGTGGAGCGCGCCGCCGCGGTCGGCGAGGAGATGAACCGGGCCCGTGACCTGGTCAACACCGCGCCGAACGACCTGAACCCGAAGAGCTTCGCCGCGATCGCCCAGGCGGCCGGCAAGGAGCACGGCCTCAAGGTCGAGGTGCTCGACGAGAAGGCGCTGCTCAAGGGCGGCTTCGGCGGCCTGCTGGGCGTCGGCAACGGCTCGGCCAACCCGCCGCGGCTGGTGAAGGTGGCCTACACCCACCCGAAGGCGAAGGCCACGCTGGCCTTCATCGGCAAGGGCATCACCTACGACTCGGGCGGCATCTCGCTGAAGCCGGCCGGCCACAACGAGACCATGAAGTGCGACATGGCCGGCGCCGCCGCCGTGTTCGCCGCCGTGGTGGCCGCCAAGCGCCTGGGCCTGGCCGTCAACGTGACCGGCTGGCTGGCGCTGGCCGAGAACATGCCGTCCGGCTCCGCCACCCGCCCCGGCGACGTGCTGCGCATGTACGGCGGCAAGACCGTCGAGGTGCTGAACACCGACGCCGAGGGCCGTCTGGTGCTGGCCGACGCGATCGTGCGCGCCGGCGAGGAGAACCCGGACGTCATCGTCGACGTGGCGACCCTGACCGGCGCCATGGTGCTGGCCCTGGGCAACCGCACCTTCGGCGTGATGTCCAACAACGACGAGCTGCGCGCGACCCTGCACACCGTCTCGGGCGAGGTCGGCGAGCAGTCCTGGCCGATGCCGCTGCCGGCCGAGCTGCGCAAGGGCATGACCGAGTCGACCATCGCCGACCTGGCGAACATGGGCGAGCGGATGGGCGGCGGCCTGGTGGCCGGCCTGTTCCTGAAGGAGTTCGTGGCCGAGGGCATCGACTGGGCGCACCTGGACATCGCCGGCCCGGCGTTCCACGAGAGCGCGCCGTTCGGCTACACCCCGAAGGGCGGCACCGCGAGCGCGGTGCGCACCCTGGTCCGGTTCGCCGAGCAGACCGCGGCGGGCGGCAAGGCCTGATCAGGCACCCGAGTCGAGGGGGGGGGGGGGGGCGGGGGGCCGGGCCCCCCCCGCGGGGGGGGGGCGGGGAACACTGGGTTCGCCGTGGGTTCGCGCGCGGGTCCGCTGTCGGCCCGTCGCGGGTCCGTCACGTTCCGGCGCCGGTTACCTGCGAGTAGGCCGGGACCTCGCCCCGCACCTCTGTTCGCTGCGGGCGAAACTTTGTTCCACCCTGCGGAAGACGCGGCGCCGCAGGGCCGCCCCGACGCCCGTCCGGCGGCTGTCAACCCCGCGTTGAGCTGCAATGATGCCCTTCCGTCGGGGGTATTCCCGCCCCGGTGACCGCTCTGTGGGACACCCCTGGGGTGGACCCGGACATCAGCCACCGCGAACAAGTGCGAAGATGTATTTCCGGCACGACTGGGCGCCTCACAAAGGCTTCCGACCCACCGGACCGCGACCGGCCCGGCGACCCACCCCATTGCATGGAGGACGTGACGTGGCGAACGACGCCAGCACCGTTTTCGACGTAGTCATTCTCGGAGGCGGAAGCGGCGGTTACGCCGCGGCGCTCCGCGCCGCTCAGCTGGGCCTGAGCGTCGCCCTGGTCGAGAAGGGGGAGCTGGGTGGCACCTGCCTGCACCGCGGCTGCATCCCGACCAAGGCTCTGCTGCACGCCGCCGAGATCGCGGACGAGACGAAGGAGGCCGCCGAGTTCGGCGTTCTGGCCACCTTCCAGGGCATCGACATCAACGGCGTCCACAAGTACAAGGACGACGTCGTCGCCGGCCTGTACAAGGGCCTCCAGGGCCTGGTCGCCTCCCGCAAGGTCACCTTCATCCAGGGCGCGGGCAAGCTCTCCTCGCAGACCTCGGTGGACGTCAACGGCCAGCGCATCGAGGGCCGCCACATCCTCCTGGCCACCGGCTCCGTGCCGCGCTCGATCCCGGGCCTGGAGATCGACGGCAACCGCGTGATCTCCTCGGACCACGCGCTCAAGCTCGACCGCATCCCGAAGTCGGCCGTCATCCTCGGCGGCGGCGTGATCGGCGTCGAGTTCGCCTCCGTCTGGAAGTCCTTCGGCGTCGAGGTCACCATCGTCGAGGCGCTGCCGCACCTCGTCCCGCTGGAGGACGAGAACTCCTCCAAGCTGCTGGAGCGCGCGTTCCGCAAGCGCGGCATCAAGTTCGAGCTGAAGGCCCGCTTCTCGGGCGTCGAGTACACCGAGGCCGGTGTCCGCGTCTCCACCGAGAACGGCAAGCAGATCGACGCCGACCTGCTGCTCGTCGCCATCGGCCGCGGCCCGGTCTCGTCCGGCCTCGGCTACGAGGAGAACGGCGTCGCGATGGACCGCGGCTACGTCCTGGTCGACGAGTACATGCGCACCAACGTGCCCACCATCTCGGCCGTCGGCGACCTCGCCCCGACCCTGCAGCTGGCCCACGTCGGCTTCGCCGAGGGCATCCTGGTCGCCGAGCGCCTGGCCGGCCTCAAGCCGGTGCCGATCGACTACGACGGCGTCCCGCGCGTGACCTACTCCAACCCCGAGGTGGCCTCCGTCGGCATCTCCGAGGCCAAGGCCGTCGAGCTGTACGGCAAGGAGAAGGTCGTCACCCTCAAGTACAACCTGGCCGGCAACGGCAAGAGCAAGATCCTGAAGACCGCCGGCGAGATCAAGCTCGTCCAGGTCAAGGACGGCGCCGTGGTCGGCGTCCACATGGTCGGCGCCCGCATGGGCGAGCAGGTCGGCGAAGCTCAGCTGATCTACAACTGGGAGGCCCTGCCGGCCGAGGTCGCGCAGCTCATCCACGCGCACCCGACCCAGTCCGAGGCCCTGGGCGAGGCGCACCTGGCGCTGGCCGGCAAGCCGCTGCACGCGCACGACTGATCACGCCACCACCCCCCATTTCCAGTACGCAAGACTTGATAGGAGTCGCTGAAACCATGGCGGTCTCAGTAACACTGCCCGCGCTGGGCGAGAGCGTTTCCGAGGGCACCGTCACCCGTTGGCTGAAGGCCGAGGGTGAGCGTGTCGAGGTCGACGAGCCGCTGCTCGAGGTGTCGACCGACAAGGTCGACACCGAGATCCCGTCGCCGGCCTCCGGCATCCTGGCCTCGATCAAGGTCGGCGAGGACGAGACCGTCGACGTCGGCGCCGAGCTGGCGATCATCGACGACGGCTCCGGTGCCCCGGTCGCCGCTGCGGCCCCGGTCGCCGAGGCCGCGCCCGTCGCCGCCCCGGCCCCGGTCGTGGAGGCGCCCGCCGCCCCCGCCCCGGTCGCCGCTGCCGCCCCGGCGGCTCCGGCTGCCGCTCCGGCCGCCGACGCCACCCCGGTCCTGCTGCCCGCACTGGGCGAGTCGGTCACCGAGGGCACCGTCACCCGCTGGCTGAAGGCCGAGGGTGAGACGGTCGAGGTCGACGAGCCGCTGCTCGAGGTCTCCACCGACAAGGTCGACACCGAGATCCCGTCGCCGATCGCCGGTGTCGTGGTGAAGATCCTGGTCGGCGAGGACGAGACCGCCGAGGTCGGCGCCCAGCTCGCGCTGATCGGTGCCGCGGGTGCCGTCGCCGCCGCTCCGGCCCCGGTTGCCCCGGCCCCCGTCGCTCCGGCCGCCCCGGTCGCTCCGGCTGCTCCGGCTCCGGTTGCCCCGGCTCCGGTCGCCGCCGCCCCGGCCCCGGTGGCCGCTCCGGCTCCGGTCGCCGCTCCGGCCCCGGTTGCCGCCCCGGCTCCCGTCGCCCCGGCCGCGCCGGCTGCCCCGGTGGCCGACGCCGGTGACGCCTACGTCACCCCGCTGGTGCGCAAGCTCGCCGCCGAGCACGGTGTCGAGCTGTCCTCCGTCGCCGGTACCGGCGTCGGCGGCCGCATCCGCAAGCAGGACGTCGTCGCCGCCGCGGAGGCCGCCAAGGCCGCCCCGGCCCCGGTCGCCGCCGCCGCTCCGGCCGCTGCGCCGAAGGCCGCCGCCGCGCCGTCCGCCCTGCGCGGCCAGACGGTCAAGATGACCCGCATGCGCAAGGTCATCGGCGACAACATGCTGAAGGCCCTGCACGAGCAGGCCCAGCTGACCAGCGTGGTCGAGGTGGACGTCACCAAGATCATGTCGCTGCGCGGCAAGGCCAAGGAGGGCTTCCTCGCCCGCGAGGGCGTCAAGCTGTCCCCGATGCCGTTCTTCGTCAAGGCCGCCGCCCAGGCGCTGAAGACCCACGCGGTCGTCAACGCCCGGATCAACGAGGCCGAGGGCACCATCACCTACTTCGACACCGAGAACATCGGTATCGCGGTGGACTCCGAGAAGGGTCTGATGACCCCGGTCATCAAGGGTGCGGGCGACCTCAACATCGCCGGTATCTCGAAGAAGACCGCCGAGCTGGCCACCAAGGTCCGCGACAGCAAGATCACCCCGGACGAGCTGTCCGGCGCCACCTTCACCATCAGCAACACCGGCTCGCGCGGTGCGCTGTTCGACACCGTGATCGTGCCGCCGAACCAGGTCGCCATCCTGGGCATCGGCGCCACCGTCAAGCGCCCGGTGGTCATCGAGGCCGACGGCGGCACCGCCATCGGCATCCGCGACATGACCTACCTGTCGCTCTCCTACGACCACCGCCTGGTGGACGGCGCCGACGCCGCCCGCTACCTGGTCGCGGTCAAGGAGATCCTGGAGGCCGGCGAGTTCGAGGTCGAGCTCGGCCTGTAAGGCACCACTGCAGGTCCGCGGTTTCGGCTGCACGGAGCCCCGCGTCGTCCCTGGACGGCGCGGGGCTCCGCCGTTGCCGGGGTCCGCCTGCCGTCCGCCTGCTCCTGGCCGCGCCTGGTCGTCTCCGACCCGCGCCCGGCTGCGTCGAACATCACCAGCGTTTCGCCGGGCCATGGCATGCGCGGGGGCTGGCGAACGGGGATGCTGGAGCGGTGATGGACGAGACCGACTTCTGGCAGATGATCGACGAGACCCGGGAGGACGCCGACGGCGATCCGGACGAGCAGGCCGACCGGCTGGTGGAACGGCTGGTCCAGCTGACCCCGGACGACGTCATCGACTTCGCCCGGCTGTTCGAGGCCCGGTTCCAGCGGGCCTACCGCCACGACCTCTGGGGCGCCGCCTACCTGCTGCTTGACGGCGCCTCCGACGACACCTTCGACTACTTCCGCTGCTGGCTGATCGGCCAGGGCCGGGACGTCTTCGAGGGCGCTCTGTTCGAGCCGGACGACCTGGCGGACCTGCTGCCCGAGTTCGACGAGGAGGAGGACGGCGAGGCCGAGGACCTCGGCTACGCCGCCGACGAGGCGTACGAGCAGCTGACCGGGCTGCCGCTGCCCGAGGTGGGCGGGCGACAGTCCGGCCGACCGGCCGGGGCCGCGCTGGACTTCGACGACCCGGACGTCATGGCGAAACGGTTTCCCAAGCTCTGGGAGCGCTACGGGGATTAGGGCAGGCCACAGGTTCTGTCCGGCCGAACGGCGCGTCAGACACGCCCACGGCGTGAGCGGCGCCGGACGCGTCAGGCGGTGCTGCCGCCGCCGGACGTGCCGTCCTGCTTGATGCCCCTGAGGATCTGGTCCAGCACGGACGCGTCCGGCGCGCTCGGGGTGTCGTCCACCCCGCCCTCGAACACCACGAAGCCGCCGCCCTTGGCCGGGACGGCGGCCAGCAGGACGTAGCCCTGGGTGCCGTCCGCGGTGCGGATGTGCCAGCGCACGGCGTAGCCGGACACGCCCGCGACGGTCGTGTAGCCGGAGCCGGAGTCGGTGTGCGAGCTGATCCCGGTGAAGATCTGGCCGGCGTACGCGGGCATGGTGGCCTCGGCGGCCGTCTTGGCGGTGACGCCCTGGACGGTGTCGGTCTCGACCGAGAACTGGCCGCGGATGCAGGAGTTGCCGTCCGGGCAGGTGTAGCGGCCGGTGCCCAGGTAGACCGTGGAGTGCGGGGAGTCGGGCGCCACGTCCCAGCCGTCGAGCACCGGGACGGTGATCGCGTGCTGGGTGTCCGGGACGGTGCTCCTGACGGTCGGCGCCGGTTTGGGTGCGGGCGTCGGGGCGGGCGTTCCCGCCGTGGGGCTCGGGGCGGGGCCGGCGCCCCGGGTGATGGTGACCGTCGGGTTCGGGGTCGGGTCGGCCTGCGGGGAGCCGCCGCCGCTGAGCACGATCCCGGCGACGATCCCGCCCACGGCCAGGACGGCGACCGCGATGCCGACGACCAGACCGGGCCTCATCCGGCCGGGCGCCGGCTGCTGCGGCGGGTAGCCCGGCGCCGGGTAGCCGTAGCCCGCGCCCTGGGCGGGGTAGCCGTCCTGGGCCGGGTAGTAGCCGTCCTGGCCCGGGTAGCCGTAGCCCGGGGCGGGGGCGCTGCCCGGGTAGCCGTGGCCGGGGGCGTCCTGCGGGCCGCCGTAGCCGTACCCGGGCTGCCGGCCGGGGGGCTGCCAGCCCTGGGTGGGGGCGTCGGCGAGTTGGCCGGCGCCGCCCTGGAGCGGGCGCACCTCGCTGGTCCAGGCGTTGCCGTCCCACCAGCGCTCGTGACCGGGGGTGCCGTCCGCACCGGGGACCGGGTACCACCCGGGGGGCGTCGAGTTGCTCACGGCCGTACGGTACCCGGCGGGGTGCTGGTCCAGACAGAGCGGATCGGTCACGACTCTGCACCGCCCGCCAGGCCTGACGCGCCGTCAGTTTCGGTGGGCGGAAAGGCCGGTCGGGCTTGTCAGTGCGCCAGGCTGCGGGCCATCAGGACGTCGTCCACGTACGACCCGTCGATCAGGAACTCCTCCGCGAGCAAGCCCTCGACGACGAAGCCGCAGCCCTCGTAGAGGCGGCGGGCCGGGGCGTTCCAGCCGAGCACCCGCAGGGTCATCCTGCGCGCGCCCGCGGCCCGGGCGGCCTCGCGCGCCGCCTCGACCAGGCGCCGGCCGACACCCCGGCCGCGGGCCGTGCCGTCGACGACCAGGCCCTGGATCTGCCGGACGTGCCGGTTGCTGGCCAGCGGGGTCGGCGGGACCTGGCGGACGTAGCCGACCACCCGGCCGTCCAGGAGGGCGAGCAGGTACTGCTCCGGGGCGTGCCGTTCGTCGAAGACGCCGTCCCCCTCGGGCGGCTGCGGGGAGACGTCGGCCAGCGGGGACCAGGCGGCACGGTTGAGAACGGCGAGTTCGACCTCGTCCTCGGGCTGAGCTGGGCGGATGATCAGATCGTCCTCGTGCATGCGCGTCATGCTAGTGAGGCGCATGCCGACATGACAGGGCTTTGGGAACTGGGAGGATGGACGCATGCGCATCGCTGTCACAGGCTCCACGGGATTGATCGGCTCGGCTCTCGTCCGCTCCCTGCTGGCGGACGGCCACGAGGTGGTCCGGCTGGTCCGGCGCCGCTCCAGGACGGGCCCGCAGCCCGACGGCAGCACGGCCATCGGCTGGAACCCGCTGCTCGGCCAGGTCGAGCAGGACGGGCTGGCCGGGGTCGAGGCGGTCGTGCACCTGGCCGGCGCCGGGGTCGGCGACCACCGCTGGACGGACGCCTACAAGCGGGAGATCCGGGAGAGCCGGGCACTCGGCACCGAGACGCTGGCCGTCGCACTGGCCGCGCTCAAGGAGCCGCCCCGGGTGCTGGTCAGCGCCTCCGCCGTCGGCTGGTACGGGCAGACCGGCGACCGGGTGATCGACGAGGACTCCCCCGCCGGCGACGACTTCCTGGCCGAGGTCTGCGTGGAGTGGGAGGCGGCCGCGCGGCCAGCCGAGCTCGCCGGCATCCGGGTCGTCCACCCGCGCACCGGGATGGTGCTGTCCGCGGCCGGCGGGGCCGGCGCGCGGCTGTTCCCGCTGTTCAAGCTGGGGCTGGGCGGGCGGCTCGGCGACGGGCGGCAGTACTGGAGCTTCATCTCGCTGGCCGACCAGGTCGCCGCGCTGCGGTTCCTGATCGACCGGGACGACCTCTCCGGCGCCGTCAACCTCACCGCGCCCGATCCCGTCACCAACGCCGAGCTGACGGCGGCGCTCGGGCGGGTGCTCCGGCGGCCGACTCCGTTCCCGGTGCCTGAGGCGGTGCTCAAGGTGGTGCTCGGCGAGCTGGCGGTCGAGGCGGTCGGCAGCCACCGGGTGGTGCCGCGGCGGCTGCTGGACGCGGGCTTCCGCTTCGCGCACCCGGACGTGGACGCGGCGGTGCGCGCGGCGCTGTGAGTGGCGCTGTGCGTGGCGCTGTGCGTGGCGGTGGGGGCGACCGGTGGCGCGGAACCCTGCCGTCCGCCGCGGGTTTCCGGCACGGGCTGCACGGCGGGGCTCCGGTACGTCCCGCTGCGTACGGCGGCTACGGCATTCACGCTGGCCAGGGGCATATGCCGGGCGGAGATCGGGTGGGGGTCGGACGGGGCTCCGGGAGGGGGCGCATGGGAGCACACACCGGGCGCGTCGCACGCCCCCGGTGACCGTGCGCGCCCGCCAACCCCGGAACCCGGCCCCAACGGCGCACTGTCCGTGACCGCGCTCCCGCCCGGTGCCGCACGCCCCCTCTCGACCCTTGGATCGGGCCCGATGCGCTTGTCTGATGCTCACACTGACTGGGCATCACACCGTCGGACCGTGTCCCGGCACCCCGCTGCCTGCGTCGGCCGGAGCCCCGGGACCAGGGAGGGAGCACGCCAGTGCCCACATACGACTTCACCCGCCGCGCCCGCCGCCCGTCCGACCCTGACGTCATCGTCATCGGCGCCGGACTCGCCGGCCTGGCCGCCGCACGCACGCTCACCGGCCGCGGCCTCACCGTGCAGATCCTTGAGGCCACGGACCGGATCGGCGGCCGGATGGCCACCCGCGAACTGGACGGATTCCGGCTCGACGACGGCAGCCACCTGCTGAACACCGCCTTCCCCGAACTCCGCCGCGTCCTCGACCTCGACCGCCTCGACCTGCGCCCGCTCGCCCCCGGAGTCCTCGTGCACAGCGGCGGCCGCCGCTACCGCACCGGGGACCCGCAGCTCACCACCGCCCGGCAGGCCGCCACCCGCGCCCCACTCGGCAGCCCGCTGGACAAGGCCCGGCTCGGCAGCTGGCTCGGCCGGCTCGCCACCACCCCCGCCAGCCGGCTCAAGGCCCGCCCGGAGACCACCACCGCCCGCGCGCTGGCCGGCCACGGGCTCGCCCCGCGCACCCTCGACGGCTTCCTGCGGCCACTGCTCAGCGCGCTGCTCAGTGACCCCGCCCTCGGCACCAGCAGCCGGATCGCCGACCTGGTCCTGCGCTCCTACGCGCGCGGACGGCTCTGTCTGCCCGCCGGCGGGATCGCGGCCGTGCCGGCCCAGCTGGCCACCACCCTGCCCGCCGGCACCGTACGCACCGGGGTGCAGGTCACCTCGATCACCGCCGACGGCGTGGAGACCGCCGCCCACGGGCGGATCGGCGCCCAGGCCGTCGTCCTCGCCACCGACGCCCGCTCCGCCGCCGAACTGCTGCCCGGGCTACGGCTGCCGGACTTCCACCCCGTCACGACCTTCTACCACGCGGCCGACCGCACCCCGCTGGGCGAGGCCGTCCTGCTGCTCGACGGCGACCGGCCCGGCGGGCAGCCGCCGCTGGTCTCGCACTCGCTGGTGCTCAGCGAACTGCACCCCTCCTACGCCCCCGCCGGACAGGCGCTGATCGCCACCACCGTGCTCGGGCGGCGCTCCTTCGACGCGGGCGGCCCGGCCGGACTGGAACCGGCGGTCCGGGCCCGGCTCGCCGAGCTCTACGGCGCCTCGACCACCGGCTGGCAGTTCCTGAACGTGCGGCACGTCCCGGACGCGCTGCCCGCGATGCCGCCGCCGCACAACCCCCGGCGCCCGGTGCGGGTGCTGGCCGGGCTGTACGTCGCCGGGGACCACCGGGACACCAGCACCGTGCAGGGCGCGCTGGTCTCCGGGCGGCGGGCCGCGCAGGCGGTGCTGCGCGACCTCGGCGTCCCGGCCAACGCCCGGGAGGCCGAGGCGGCGGCCTGAGCCCGTCGGGGTCGGCCTGACGGGCTCCCGGCCTGGTTCCCGGCCCGGCTCCCGGCCCGGCGGGCTTTCGGTCTGGCTCCCGGGACACGCTGACGGCCCGCCGGTGGGTGACGGACCGGCGGCATGCCAGGATGCCGACATGACCGCTCATCGGATGATTTACACCGTCCGGCCGGTTGCGCGGTGAGCGCCGCCGTCCAGCCGGTGGCCCTGATCCTGATCCCCGCCGCGGCCGTCGCCGCGCCGCTGCTCGCCGACCGCCTGCTGCGGTGGATCGCCGTCCCGACCGTCGTGTTCGAGATCCTGCTCGGCGTCCTGATCGGCCCCGACGTCCTGAACTGGGCGCGCGTCGACGACCTGGTCAACGCGCTCTCCCAGTTCGGCCTGGCCATGCTGATGTTCCTGGCCGGGTACGAGATCGACTTCGCCAAGCTGCGCGGCGGCCCGCTGAAACGGGCGGGCACCGCGTGGCTGGTCTCGCTCGTGGTGGCGCTCGGCGTGGGCGCGCTGGTCAACCGGGACCCGCTGAACGGCGCCTTCGCCGGGCTCGCGCTCACCACCACCGCCCTCGGGACCATCCTGCCGATCCTCCGCGACTCCGGCGAACTGCCCACCCCCTTCGGCTCGTTGGTGATGGCCACCGGGGCGGTCGGCGAGTTCGGGCCGATCATCGCGATCGCCATCCTGCTCAGCGGCAACTCCCCGGTCCGGACGGCCGTCATCCTCGGCGCCTTCGCGGTGATCACCGCCGTCGCGGTCCTCGGCGCACGCCGCCCCCGGCCCGCCTGGGCCACCCGGCTCATCGAGCGCACCCTGCGCACCTCCGGGCAGTTCGCCGTCCGGGCGGTGATCCTGGTGCTCGCCGTCATGGTGGCCGCCGCGATCTGGCTCGACCTGGACATGCTGCTCGGCGCCTTCACTGCCGGGATCGTCTCCCGGTTGCTGCTCTCCGACATCCGCCGGGCCGAGGAGGAGGTGATCGAGGCCAAGCTGGAGAGCATCGGCTTCGGTTTCCTGGTGCCGGTGTTCTTCGTGGTCAGCGGGATGAACTTCGACCTGTCCGCCCTGCTGGACGACCCCGGCACGATACTGCTCGTCCCGGTGTTCCTGCTGCTGCTCCTGGCCGTGCGCGGACTGCCCGCCGGGCTGCTCGCCCCGGCCGGACTCGGCCGGCGGGACCGCACGGCGCTCGGGCTCTACGGCGCGACGGCGCTGCCGCTGGTCGTGGTGATCACCACCATCGAGGTGGACGACGGCCACCTGCCGTCCTCGACGGCGGCCGCGCTGGTCGGCGCCGGCATGCTCTCGGTGCTGGTGTTCCCGCTGGTGGCGCAGCGGGTGCGCGGCGGCGTCCGGCCGCCCTCGCCGGAGGCCGGGCAGCCGCGCGTCCGGGCCGAGAGCTGGTGACCCGCTTCGCTCCCGCCCGTCGCCGAGGTGCTCGGAGCCGTCGCCGGGATGCTCCAGCCCGTCACCGGGGCGCCCGGAGCCGTCGCCGGGCGGATGGGCCCTTCGGCCCGGGGCGGACCCGGGCCGGACGGGTTTCCAGGGCCGCCGGAGCTCGCCCGACCGGCCCCTCTGCGACAGGTCCTCAGATCACGCCGGCCTGGCGGGCCGTCTCCTCGAAGGCACGGGCCACCGGGCTGCCCCGGTAGGGGGTGAGGCGGCGGTGGAAGTCCCGGACGTACTCCAGCGAGCGGGCCGAGCGCATCTCCCCCGCCGCCCGCAGCGCGTCGGTGGCCATGGTGCAGGCCTCGTCGAGGTCCCCCATGCCGAGCCGGGCGGTGGCCAGCACCAGCCGGCAGAAGATCCGGCTGCGCGCGTAGGCGGGTGAGCGCAGCCGCAGCGACTTCTCGGCGTGCTGCGCGGAGGTGCGCCACTGCTGGAGGTCGCGGTAGCAGTGAGCGAACTCGTCGGAGAGCTGGGCCTCGTCGAAGTACCGCGCCCAGGAGGGCAGTTCGTCGCCGACCCGGGCAGCGGCCAGTGCCCGCTCGGAGCGCACCAGGGCGGTGGTGCAGGCCCGGACGTCGCCCAGCAGGCCGTGCCCGCGCGCCTCGGCGGTGTGCATCAGCGATTGGACCACCGGCGGCACGGCGGTGCCCACGCCCTGCTGGGCGACCCGGGCCAGTTGGACGGCCTCCCGGCCGTGGCCCAGGTGGACGGCCTGCTGGCTCATCGTCACCAGGACGTACCCGCCGAGCGCGCGGTCCCCGGCGGCCTGGGACAGGCGCAGCGCCTGGACGAAGTAGCGCTGGGCGAGGCCGTGCGCGGCGATGTCGAAGGACGTCCAGCCTGCCAGCCTGGTCAGGTCGGCGACGGCGCCGAACAGCGCCCGGCCGATCTGCTCGCCGTAGCGGCCGCGCAGCATCGGCTCGGCCTCGCTCTCCAGGTAGCGGACCAGCGCCTGCCGGGCGTGCCCGCCGCCGTAGGCGTGATCGAGCGCCCGGAAGAGGTCGCCGACGGCGCGGATGGCGGCGATGTCGCCGCGGCCGACCCGCAGGGCGGGGCGCGACTCGCGGGCCGGTTCGGTGTACGGCGGCTCGACGGCGGTCGGCGGGCGCCGGCTCTGGGTGGGCACCCGGCCGATGGTGGGCCCGGCGGGGCCGGCCGCGCCCGGCACGGGGCGCATGCCGGGGGCCCCGTGGTGGGCCTGGCCGCGCGCCGGGCTCGGAGGGGGAGCGCCGGGCGCGGGGGGCACGCTCTGGGCGGGTGCGGCGGGTGCTCCGGATGCCGCCGTCACGGCGGATGCTGCGGTGCCGGCGGTACCGGCAGCGGCGGCGGACGGACCGGCGGGCGGACCGGTGGCGGCGTCGGGGCGGACCATCGTCGAGCCGTCCCGGGCGACGCGCTCGTCGGTGCGGCCGATCAGCCAGTCCCGGCTGGGGACGACCAGGCCCGCCGGGGTGAAGGCGATCCGGCGCAGTTCGGACTGCGGGCCGTTGTCCTTGCGCCACATGCTCGCCACGATGTCCACCGCCTCCTGCGGGGTCTCGGCGAACTCCAGGCCCGCGTACACCGGGGCGCAGGCGTCCAGGCCGAGGTCCTGGGCGGTGAGGCGGCGGCCGAGGCGGCGGGTGAAGACCTCGGCGATCAGCGCGGGGGTGGCGCCGCGGGGTTGCTGGCCGCGCAGCCAGCGGGTGACCGAGGTCTTGTCGTAGCGCAGGTCGAGGCCGTGTTCCAGGCCGAGCTGGTCGACCCGGCGGGCCAGGCCCGCGTGCGAGAAGCCGGCTTCCTCGATGAGCGCGGCGAGTTGGCCGTTCTGCGGGGACGGGCCGGAGTGCCCGGAGTGGCCGCCGACCGGCCCGGGCGCGGGGACGGCGGGTTCGTGCCGGTCGGTTGTGGCCTGCGCGGGCAGCCGCAGTTCGTCGGCGGTCGGGGCGTCGGCGGTCAGGGCGTCGGGGGCGTCCGGCAGGGTCCGGCCGACCGGGCCTCGGTGGTGGCCGAGCGGGTCGAGCGGTCCGTACGCCGGGCTGTCGGTTGCAGGCCGTTGGGGCATGTCAGTCAACACCTCTCGGACGTCGCACCGGGCTCTACCAGCACTTCGGCTGCCTGGGGCGGCGCCCCCTGTCGGGAATCGGCGTGAATGTAGCGAGCATTCGGGCGCTATGGGTGGATCTGACCGAGCAATCCTCCGAACGGGTGAAGCAATCGCGCCCATTGTGGGGAAGCGCGGGCGGCGCGGGTTTGGCCTTTCGCGGTCGAACCGTCGATCGACCATCGTGGCGGTGAACACCACAGCCCACCGGGATGCTGTGGTGGACCACCACATGGGAGCCGGGCCCCCGGGTTTCCTAGCGTTCTCGGCCATGGACACCACTACAGCCCGCCCGCTCGACGGCCGGACGGCCCTGGTCACCGGGGCCGCCTCGGGCATCGGCCGGGCCTGTGCCGAGGCCTTCGCCGGGGCCGGCGCCCGGGTCTACGTCGTCGATCTCGCGGCCGGTCCGGCCCGGGAGCTCGCCGAGCGGATCGGCGGCCGCGCCGTCGTCGCGGACCTCGCCGACCCCGAGGCCGTGGAGGCCCTGCCGGCCGACGCCGACATCGTGGTCAACAACGCCGGCCTCCAACACATCGCGCCCGTCCACGAGTTCCCGCCAGACCGCTTCACCCTCATCCAACGCGTCATGGTCGAGGCGCCGTTCCGCATCCTGCGCCGCACTCTCCCGCACATGTACGAGCGGGAGTGGGGCCGGGTGGTCAACATCTCCTCCGTCCACGGCCTGCGGGCCAGCGCCTTCAAGTCCGCCTACGTCACCGCCAAGCACGCGCTGGAGGGCCTCAGCAAGACCGTCGCCCTGGAGGGTGCCCCCTACGGCGTCACCAGCAACTGCATCAACCCGGGCTACGTCCGAACTGCCCTGGTGGAGAAGCAGATCGCGAGCCAGGCGCTCGCCCACGGCATCCGCGAGGACGAGGTCGTCGAGCAGATCATGCTCGAACGCGCGGCCGTCAAGCGTCTCATCGAACCCGAGGAGATCGCCCAACTCGCCCTCTGGCTCTGCTCCCCGCCCGCTTCCTACATCACCGGCGCCAGCCTCCCCGTCGACGGCGGCTGGACGGCGCACTGAGCGGCGGCACCTGGCCGCCCTCCCCAGGCCGACCCCCGGGACTATGTGGGCGGCCCACATAGTCCCGGGGAACGCGCCTCCCTACCTTGTGGCGACGTCCCTTGGGGCGGCGCCCCTTGTGACGACATTCCTCGGGGCGACGCCTCTCGGGGCGACGTCCTCCCCCCGGCCCGGAAGTGGTGACCATGAACGCCTCCGCACCAGCCACGGCAGCCACCCGCTCACTCCCTCGGGTCGTGGCCGCCAGTCTCATCGGGACCACCATCGAGTGGTACGACTACTTCTTGTACGGAACAGCAGCCGCGCTGGTGTTCAACAAGCTGTTCTTCCCGAACACCGATCCGCTGACGGGGACGCTGCTGTCCTTCCTCACCTACGCGATCGGGTTCGCCGCGCGGCCGGTCGGGGCGCTGGTGTTCGGGCACTTCGGGGACCGGGTCGGGCGGAAGAAGCTGCTCGTCGTCAGCCTGCTGCTGATGGGCGGGTCGACCACGCTGATCGGGGTGCTGCCCACCTACAGCTCCATCGGGGCGGCGGCGCCGGTGCTGTTGACGGTGCTGCGCCTGGTGCAGGGCTTCGCGCTCGGCGGGGAGTGGGGCGGGGCGGTGCTGCTGGTGTCGGAGCACGGGGACCAGCGGCGGCGCGGGTTCTGGGCGTCGTGGCCGCAGGGCGGGGCGCCGGCCGGGAACCTGCTGGCGGCGGGGGTGCTGTCGCTGCTGACGGCGGTGCTGTCGGAGGACGCGTTCCTGTCGTGGGGGTGGCGGGTGCCGTTCCTGCTGTCGGCGGTGCTGGTCGGGGTCGGGCTGTGGATCCGGCTCGCGGTGGACGAGTCGCCGCTGTTCAAGCAGGCGCTGGCGGCCCAGCAGCAGCGGAAGACCGTCGAACAGCCGCCGCTGGTGGCGGTGTTGCGCAACCACTGGCGGGAGGTGCTGGTGGCGATGGGCGCACGGATGGCGGAGAACATCTCGTACTACGTGATGACCACGTTTGTGCTGACGTACGCCGTCACCCACGCGCACTTCTCCAAGCAGACCGCGCTGAACGCCGTACTGATCGGCTCGGCGATCCAGTTCGCGCTGATCCCGCTGTTCGGAGCGCTGTCCGACCGGGTCGGACGCAAACCGGTGTACCTGGTGGGCGCGGTCGGGGTGGGCATCTGGGCGTTCGTCTTCTTCGGGCTGGTGGACACCAGGTCGTTCGGACAGCTGGTGGTCGCGGTGACGGTCGGACTGGTCTTCCACAGCGCGATGTACGCACCGCAGGCGGCGTTCTTCTCCGAGCTGTTCGCCACCCGGATGCGGTACTCGGGCGCCTCGATCGGGGCCCAGTTCGCCTCGGTGGCCGCCGGAGCGCCCGCGCCGCTGATCGCGACCGCACTGCTCAAGGACTACGGCAACGCCACCCCGATCTCGGTGTACGTGGCGATCGCGGCGGCGATCACCGTGCTGGCGGTGCTGTGCGGGCGGGAGACCAGGGGCAGCGACCTGGCGGACGTCGAGGCGGCGGTGGAGGCGGAGGGCGCCGCCGTGGCGGCCAAGCCCGCCACCGCCTGACGGCCGAGCCGCTACGATCGCGCTTCCGCCGGACCCGACGCCGATTGGCGGCACGCACCATGAACCACCCTCACGAAAGCGCCGCGCCCGCGCTGCGGCGGCTGCTCGACCTGCTCGCCTCCGGCGCCGCCACCGAGGACTTCGCCGACGTGCTGGCCGACGCCCGCCGCCGCGGGGCGCCGGCCGCCGTCCTCGCCGAGATCGACGACGCCACCTGGCAGGCCCTGCGGGTGCACCGCACGCTGCGTCAACACCGGCGCCGGGAGGCTGAGTTGACCGCCCTTTTCGACACCGCCGGGGACCTCGCCGCCTCCCGGGAACTGGACACCGTGCTCCAGGCGATCGTCCGCCGCGCCCGGATGCTGCTCGGCACCGACACCGCGTACCTGACCCTGCCGGACGAGGCCGCGGGCGACACCTACATGCGGGTCACCGACGGCTCGGTCTCCGTCCTGTTCCAGACCCTGCGGCTCAGCCTCGGGCACGGCCTGGGCGGCCTGGTCGCGCAGACCGCCCGCCCGTACGCCACCCCCGACTACCGCACCGACGAACGGTTCCACCACACCGGCACGATCGACGCGGGCGTGCTCGACGAGGGCCTGGTGGCGATCATCGGGGTGCCGCTGCTGCTCGGCGGCGAGGTCATCGGGGTGCTGTTCGCCGCCGACCGCTCGCCCCGCGCCTTCTCCCCCGACGAGGTGGCGCTGCTGTGCACGCTGGCCGCGCACGCCGCGATCGCCCTGGACACCGCCAAGTCGCTGGCCGACACCCGGGCCGCGCTCGCCGAACTGAACAGCGCCAACGAACTGGTCCGCGCCCACTCGGCCGCCGTCCAGCGCGCCGAGCAGGCGCACGACCGGCTCACCGACCTGGTGCTGCGCGGCGCCGAGGTGCCGGACGTCGCCGCCGCCGTCGCGACCCTGCTGGGCGGCGAGATAGCCGTCCTCGACGCCGAGGGCGAGCCGCTGGCCGGGCGGTCCGCACCCGCCGGCGAACTGGCGGAGGCGGTCGCCGCGTCCCGGGCCGAGGGGCGGTCCGTCCGGCACGGCGAGCTGTGGGTATGCGCGGTGCTGGCCGGGCACGACGCGCTCGGCACCCTGGTGCTGCGCGGACGCCCCGGCCTCGACGACGCCGACCGGCGGCTGTTCGAGCGGGCCAGCGTGGTGACCGCGCTGCTCCTGCTGCTGCGCCGCTCGGTGGCCGAGACCGAGAACAGGGTCCGCGGCGAACTGCTCACCGACCTGCTCACCGCCCCCGACCGCGATCCGGCCGGGCTCACCGCGCGCGGCCGCCGGCTCGGCGTCGACCTCGCCCGCCCGCACCTGGTCCTGGTCGCCGAACCGGCCGAACCCGCCGGACCCCCCGTCCCCGACCGCGGCCGGCTGGCCGGCGCCGCCCGGCGGTACCTGTTCGGCTCCCGGGGCGTCAGCGCCGAGCACGGCGAGGCGGTGGTGCTGCTGGTGCCGGAGGCCGGCGACCCGGAGGAGGCCGCACGGCAGGCCGCCGAGCGGCTGGCCCGGCTGGCCGGGTTCCCCGTCACCGTGGGCGCCGGCCGCCCGGCCGCCGGCCCGCCCGCGCTGGCCGCCTCGTACGCCGAGGGCCTGCGCTGCGTCCGGGCGCTGCGGGTGCTCGGCCGCGCCGGGGAGGGCGCCTCGGCCCGCGCGCTGGGCTTCCTCGGGGTGCTGCTCGGCGACGGGCACGACGTGGACGGCTTCGTCGGCTCGGCGCTCGGCCCGCTGCTCGCCTACGACACCCGCCGCGGCACCGAACTTGTCCGCACCCTGCGCGCCTACTTCGACTGCGGCGGCAGCCTCACCCGCGCCAAGGACGAACTGCACGTCCACGTGAACACCGTCGTCCAGCGGCTGGACCGGGTCGAGGCGCTGCTCGGCCCGGACTGGAACCACCCCGAGCGCTCGCTCGAACTCCAGCTGGCGCTGCGGCTGCAACTGCTGGCGGGGGGCTGAACGGGTCCTTGCGGGCGCGGTCCCTACGGGCCGCCCGTGCGGGCGGTTCAGCCGTGCGTACAGGCCGTACGGGCGGCTGAACCGCCCGCACGGGCGTGGGCGTACAGTGGCGAGGTTGGTCTCGAACGCCTGGCAAGGAGCGGCAGCGGTGAGCGAGAACGTGCGTTTCGTTCGAAT
The DNA here is from genome assembly GCF_042732075.1 of Kitasatospora sp. NPDC059812. Lineage (NCBI taxonomy): Bacteria > Bacillati > Actinomycetota > Actinomycetes > Kitasatosporales > Streptomycetaceae > Kitasatospora > Kitasatospora sp. NPDC059812. The sequence goes on along the minus strand of NZ_JBHWIO010000001.1, from coordinate 21,523 downwards.
GGGGACAGGCGAGGGCGCCATCGCCTACCAGGAGGCCTGGGAGGAGCAGCAGCGCCTGCACGCGCTGCGGGTCGCGGACGAGATCCCCGACACCGTGCTGCTGCTGGAGCACCAGCCCGTCTACACGATGGGCAAGCGCACCAACCCCGCCGACCTGCCGCTCGACGGCACCCCGGTGGTCGAGGTCAACCGCGGCGGGGAGATCACCTGGCACGGCCCCGGCCAGCTGGTCGGCTACCCCATCGTCAAGCTGCCCGACCCGATCGACGTGGTCGCCTACGTCCGCCGGCTGGAGGAGGCGCTGATCCGCGCCTGCGCCGGGTTCGGCGTCGGCACCACCCGGGTCGAGGGCCGCAGCGGCGTCTGGGTGCTGGGCGATTCCATCCCGGACGCCGTGGTGGACCCGGCGCAGGTGGTGGACATCGGCAAGCTGACCCTGCGGATGGGCCTGCCGCTGGGCATCGACCCGCGGCTGGCCGGCCCCGAGTACGCGCCGTCCAACGCCGGCCAGCGCGGCGACGACCGCAAGCTCGCCGCGATCGGCGTCCGGGTCGCCCGCGGGGTCACCATGCACGGCTTCGCGCTCAACTGTGACCCCGACATGACCTGGTTCGACCGGATCGTGCCGTGCGGCATCCGGGACGCCGGCGTCGCCTCGCTCGCCGGCGAACTGGGGCGCGACTTCACCGTCGGCGAGGCGCTGCCGGTGGTCGAGCGGCACCTGGCGGACGTGTTCGCCGAGCTGCCCGAACCCGCGCTCACCCGCTGACCCGGGCCCGGGTCCTCGCCCGGGCTCTTCCCCGGGCCCCACTCCGGATTGCCCCCCGGGAATCTACCGGCCAGTAGCGCTGTTGCCCTGCGATTGCGGGGCAACAGGCCGCGCGAAGGCCTTACAACCACAGGCGTACCCTGGGGGTACCCCGTCTAGTTCTAGGAGTCGCACGTGTCCGCTGTCGCGCCCGACGGCAGGAAGCTGCTCCGCCTGGAGGTCCGCAACAGCGAGACCCCCATCGAGCGGAAGCCCGAGTGGATCAAGACCCGCGCGAAGATGGGGCCGGAGTACAACGCCCTCCAGTCGCTGGTGAAGAAGGAGGGGCTGCACACCGTCTGCCAGGAAGCCGGCTGCCCCAACATCTTCGAGTGCTGGGAGGACCGCGAGGCGACCTTCCTCATCGGCGGCGACCAGTGCACCCGCCGCTGCGACTTCTGCCAGATCGACACCGGCAAGCCCGCCGAGTTCGACCGGGACGAGCCGCGCCGGGTCGCCGAGTCCATCGTCACGATGGACCTCAACTACGCCACCATCACCGGCGTCGCCCGCGACGACCTGCCGGACGGCGGCGCCTGGCTGTACGCCGAGACCGTGCGCCAGGTGCACGCGCTGACCGCCGACCGCGAGAGCGGCCGCACCGGCGTCGAGCTGCTGATCCCCGACTTCAACGCGGTGCCCGAGCAGCTGGCCGAGGTCTTCTCCTCCCGCCCCGAGGTGCTCGCGCACAACGTCGAGACGGTGCCGCGGATCTTCAAGCGGATCCGCCCGGCCTTCCGCTACGAGCGCTCGCTCGACGTCATCACCCAGGCCCGCGCGGCCGGGCTGGTGACCAAGTCAAACCTGATCCTCGGCATGGGCGAGACCCGCGAGGAGGTCAGCCAGGCGCTGGCCGACCTCGTCGGCGCCGGCTGCGAGCTGATCACCATCACCCAGTACCTGCGCCCCTCGCTGCGCCACCACCCGGTGGAGCGCTGGGTCAAGCCGCACGAGTTCGTCGAGCTCCAGCAGGAGGCCGAGGAGCTGGGCTTCGCCGGGGTCATGTCGGGCCCGCTGGTGCGCTCCTCCTACCGGGCCGGGCGGCTGTACCGGCAGGCGCTGGAGCGGCGCGCGCAGGCCGCGGTCTGATCCGGTTGATCCGGCCGGGTCGGCCGAGTCGGCTGGGTCGGCCGGGCTGATTGAGCCGGCAGATTCTGATGATCCTGCTGATCCGGTGCTTTTGAGCCATCCGGTGCGCGAGCGAAGGGCGGAGCCTCGGCTCCGCCCTTTCGGTTTCACCGCACTTTGACTGCCTGGTCACCGCCTGGTAACACGGGATGGTGACGATGGACTCGTTGCGATCGTTCGATTCTTCTCAGCCACGAGGGGAGCTGTTCGGCATGCGGATGCGCATCCGGTCGGTGGGGGTCGCGCTGCGGCTCGCCGAGAGCGTCCTGCTGGCGGGTGGCCAGCAGCAGGCCCGGCGCAACGCCTGGGCGGCGGTCTGCGAGAACCGCCGGTACGCGGCGGACCGCCGACACGACGCGCGGGCGGCGACGACGTCACCGCCACGACGGTGACGTCCTCGACGGTTCTCAGCGGTTCTCAGCGGTTCTCGATGGTTCTCAGCGGTTCTCGACGGTGACGTTCTCGACGCGGCCGCGCCGGGGGCCGTTCGCCGCGGCCGACGGTCGCTGTGTGCGACGGCACAGGGCACACGAGTCACGGATCGAGGCGAACGGGTACCCGGGCTTGGATATCCCGTACCCGTGCCACGTACCATGAGCGTTATGGCGAGGGAAACATCCGAGAACCCCGGGCGACTGAAGCAGATCCGCCTGGCTTACACCATGACCAAGAAGGTCGACACCAAGATCGGCCTGATCATCGCCGGCGTCGGCCTGCTGACCTTCGGCGTGTTCCTCGCCATCGGCTTCGCAATCGACCACCCGATCTACCTGGGCATCCTGGGCTTCATCGTGGCCTTCCTGGCCATGGCGATCGTCTTCGGGCGCCGGGCCGAGCGCGCGGCGTTCGGACAGATGGAGGGGCAGCCGGGCGCCGTTGCGGCGGTGCTGAACAACATCCGACGCGGCTGGAGCTCCAACTCCACCCCGGTCGCGGTCACCCGCAACCAGGACGCGGTCTACCGCGCGGTGGGCCGGGCCGGAATCGCGCTGATCGGCGAAGGCAACCCGAACCGGGTGCGCCAGCTGCTGGCCTCCGAGAAGAAGAAGATGGCCCGGGTCGTCGGCGACGTGCCGGTGCACGACATCGTGGTGGGTACCGGCGAGGGCGAGATCCCGCTCAAGAAGCTGCAGATCCACCTGATGCGACTGCCCCGCGCCATCACCGCGTCCCAGGTCACCGAGACCAACGACCGTCTGCGCGCCCTGGGCGACCTGCTCTCCAAGGCGCCGATCCCCAAGGGCCCGATGCCCAAGGGTGCCCGGATGCCCAAGGGCGGCCAGGCCCGCTGACGCTCCCCCGACCACAACACTGAACGGCCCCGCCGCGGAGATCCCGCAGCGGGGCCGTTCAGTGTTGTGCGGCAAGGCCGTCCGGCCCTGGATCCAGGCTGGGTTCCGGACTGGATCCGGACCTCGACAGATCCGGACTAGATCCGGACCTCGACGGTGCCGACCGCCTTGTCGTGCAGACCGCGGGTGTCGCGGTCCCAGACCAGCGGCGGCACCACCAGGCAGAGCAGCAGGGTGCGCAGCAGCACCTGCGGGATGGTCGCACGGCCGCCGTCCAGGCGGATCACCCGGAGGCCGAACAGCCGCTTGCCGACGGTCGTCCCGGTGGTGGCGAGCAGCACCGCCGCGACCAGGAAGTAGAGCGGGCTGGTCCACAGGTTCGCCTCGGCCGGGCTGCCCTTGCCGATCAGCCCGTAGGCGATCAGGGCGACCAGCCAGCCGTCCACGAACAGGGCGCCGATCCGGCGGCCCGGGCCCGCGATCGAGCCGGGGCCCTCCTTGGGCAGGCCGAGGCGCTCGCCGCGGAAGCCGAAGTCGGCTCCCATCTTCTCGGCGGCCGCCTTCGGGCCGTCGATCCACGATCCCAACGCTTCTCTGGTGTCCACGAATCCACACTAACCGGGCGACCCGTCCGCGCCGCCACCGGCTCCCCCGAACGCCACGGGCGGGTGAATCGTGCCGCCGGAGCTTTCCAAGTGGTCCAGACCACTTGTGGAGAGCCGAGCCTGACGGCGGTGCGTTTTGCCCCGTCCCGTACATCTTTGCCACCCGATCGGCGGGCGTGGTTAACATTTATGAAACGGCCGGGTCACCGGCCGGAAACGGCCCGTTCTTAGGGTGAGCCCCATTCGCACGCCGAGGAGGATGGATGTTCAACAACGCCGCCGAAGTGAAGCAGTTCATTCAGGACAACGACGTGAAGTTCGTCGATGTCCGCTTCTGCGATCTGCCTGGCGTCATGCAGCACTTCTCCGTACCTGCGGCGACCTTCGACCCGTCCGAGATCCTGATGTTCGACGGCTCGTCGATCCGCGGCTTCCAGGCCATCCACGAGTCCGACATGGCCCTGGTCCCGGACCTCGCCACGGCTCGGCTCGACCCCTTCCGGGTCGAGAAGCACCTCAACATCAACTTCTTCATCCAGGACCCGGTCACCGGCGAGGCCTACAGCCGCGACCCGCGCAACGTCGCCAAGAAGGCCGAGGCTTACCTCGCCTCCTCCGGCATCGCCGACACCGCGTTCTTCGGGCCCGAGGCCGAGTTCTACGTCTTCGACTCGGTCCGCTTCGAGACCAGCGCCAACGCGTCCTTCTACCACATCGACTCGGAGGCCGGCGCCTGGAACTCCGGCGCCGCCGAGGGCGACGTCCGCGGCTACAAGGTCAAGTACAAGGGCGGCTACTTCCCCACCCCGCCGGTGGACCACTTCGCCGACCTGCGGGCCGAGATGTCGCTCGAACTGGCCAAGTCCGGCCTCGAAGTCGAGCGCCAGCACCACGAGGTCGGCACGGCCGGCCAGGCCGAGATCAACTACAAGTTCAACACCCTGCTGCACGCCGCCGACGACCTGATGCTGTTCAAATACATCATCAAGAACGTCGCCTGGCGCAACGGCAAGACGGCCACCTTCATGCCCAAGCCGATCTTCGGCGACAACGGCTCGGGCATGCACGTCCACCAGTCGCTGTGGACCGAGGGCTCGCCGCTCTTCTACGACGAGCAGGGCTACGCCGGCCTCTCCGACACCGCCCGCTACTACATTGGCGGCCTGCTCCGGCACGCCCCCTCGCTGCTGGCCTTCACCAACCCGTCGGTGAACTCCTACCACCGCCTGGTCCCGGGCTTCGAGGCGCCGGTCAACCTCGTCTACTCCCAGCGCAACCGCTCGGCCGCGATCCGCATCCCGATCACCGGCTCCAACGCCAAGGCCAAGCGCATCGAGTTCCGCGCGCCCGACCCCTCCTCCAACCCGTACCTGGCCTTCGCCGCCATGCTGATGGCCGGCCTCGACGGCATCCGCAACAAGATCGAGCCGCTGGAGCCGGTCGACAAGGACCTCTACGAGCTGGCCCCCGAGGAGCACGCCAACGTCCCGCAGGTGCCCGCCTCCCTCCCGGCCGTCCTCGACGCCCTGGAAGCCGACCACGAGTACCTGCTCGCCGGCAACGTCTTCACCCCGGACCTGATCGAGACCTGGATCGACTTCAAGCGCACCAACGAGATCGCCCCCATCGCCCTCCGCCCGCACCCCCACGAGTTCGAGCTGTACTACGACCTGTAGAAGCTCCTCCGACCTGCGGAAACGCAGTTCGACCTCTCATCGTTTCCGCAGGTCAGACAAGGTTCTGACCTGCGGAAACGCCTGGAGAGGGGTCGGCTGCGACACCCCTGGGGCTCGCGATGTGAAATGAGAGTGCACTGGGTTCGATCTCCGCAGGAGTTCTGTGTAGTGCCGGCGGCTCGGGCAGCGCCGCCTCGTTCTTCTGATCCTGTCCCTACCGTCTACGCGGCATGAGTCCGGCTTCGAAGGCGACGATCGCCAGGTGGACGCGGTCCCGGGCTTCGAGCTTGGCGAACAGGCGCGCGACATGCGTCTTCGCGGTCGCCGCGCTGATCACCAGCCGCTCGGCTATCTCAGTGTTCGACAGTCCCTGTCCGACCAGTGCCAGCACCTCGCGCTCCCGGTCGGTGATCCCCGCGAGGAGACGTGGGTCCGCAGCGGGCTCGGCGTCCGGTTCGGGGGCCGCGGGGCGGGACGTCCCGGCGAAGTCCGCGATCAGCCGTCGGGTCACGCTCGGTGCGATCAGCGCGTCGCCCGCGGCCACCACGCGGATCGCTCCCAGGATCGCGTCCAGGGCCATGCTCTTGAGCAGGAATCCGCTGGCCCCGGCGCGCAGTGCGCCGTAGACGTACTCGTCGTCGTCGAAGGTCGTCAGCACCAAGACCTTGGGCGGGTCCGGTTCGGCGGTCGCCTGCCGGGTCGCCTCGATCCCGTCCATATCCGGCATCCGGATGTCCATCACCACGACGTCCGGCCGCAGTTCACGCACCAGGCGCACCGCCTCGCGGCCGTCGCCGGCCTGGCCGACCACCTCCAGGTCGTCGGTGTCGCCGATCAGGATCCCGAGCCCGACCAGCATCAGCGGCTGGTCGTCGACCAGCAGCACCCGCACGCTCATGCCGGGAGCCTCGCAGCCACCCGGAATCCGCCCTCCGAACGCCGGCCCGCGCTGAACTGGCCGGACAGCAACGTCACCCGCTCGCGCATGCCGAGCAGGCCGAAGCCGCTGCCGCCGGCCCCCGCCGTGAACCTCGGACGGCCCGGCCCGCCGAGACCGTCGTCCCCGTCGTCCACCACCTCGATCGTCACCCCTTCCGGCTCGTAACCGACCGCGACCCGGCACGTCCGCGCACCGGAATGCCGCACCACGTTCGTCACCGACTCCTGGACGATCCGGAACGCCGACAGTTCGATCTCCGGCGGCAGTGGACGCCGCTCGCCCCGCCAGGTCACATGGACCCGCACCCCGGCGCCGGCCGTGCGTTCGGCGAGCTGCGGGACGTCGGCCAGGCTGCTGGCCGGCGCCAGCGGAGCGGCCTGCGGCATGGCGTCATCCGGCTCGGCGCGGCGGAGCGCCCCGAGCATGCGCTGCAGCTCCAGCAGCGTCTCCCGGCTGGTGGTCTCGATGCCGGTCAGCGCCTGCCGCGTCTGCTCGGGCTTGGTCTCCACGACCCGCGCCGCCGCTCCCGACAGCACCGTGATGATCCCGATGCTGTGCGCGACGCTGTCGTGCAGCTCGCGGGCGATCCGCAGCCGCTCGGCCAAGACGACGCGGGCCGCGGTCTGCTCCTGCAGGGCTTCGAGGTATTCACGGCGTTTGCGATACACGCCCCCGAAGACCCACGCGACCGCGAACCACAACGCGAACCCCCCGGCCCACTGGACCGCGTCGCTGACGGACTGCTCGCGGGTGTGGATGTCGTTGACGAGCGCGGCCGCGACGCCCGCGACGGAGCCGACGGCGGCAGCCTTCGGCCGCCGGACGGCGAGGTACCCGCCCAAGCCGACGAGCAGGACGAACACGATCGAGGGCCGCGCGCCGAAGGCGTCGCCGAGGACTGTTTCGCCCAGGACCGCCGCGAAGACCGCCGCCGGCAGGCGGCGCACCAGCAGAACCGGCAGGGCGAGCACGATGTACAGACCGATCATCTGGGCGGGCTCGAGGTCGGGGAACCGGAACAGGCCGTTCTCAGGGGTCGGCATCGTCAAGGGGAGCATCAGCGCGTACAAGCAGGCAGTGGCGAGTACCACGGCCTGTGACGTCAGCCAGGTCACGCGCTTCGATGCCGAGAGACGCTGGAGAAGCTGTTCCATACGGAGATCGTATTCAGTGGCATCGGCTCTGCGCGTCGCCCCGGGGATGTACGCCGGATACGCCCCCGGGCCGATGACCTGGGAAGAGGTGACATCCGCCGGCCGACGCGGTGGATCGTGGTCCGTTCCTAGGTTCATGGTCATGACGAATGCACCGATGATCGACCTCCGCGACGCGACGAAGAAGTACGACGACGGCCCGCCCGCACTGGCCGGCGTCACCTTGTCCGTGGCGGCTGGTGAGTGCGTGGCGATCCTCGGCCATTCCGGCAGTGGCAAGTCCACGCTGCTGAACCTGATCGCGGGTCTGGACAAGCCTTCCAGTGGCACCGTGACCGTCGACGGCACCCGCGTCGACCAGCTCGGCGAGGCCGGTTCGGCGAAGTACCGCCGGGCCTCCATCGGCATGATCTTCCAGTTCTTCAACCTGCTGGACGACCTGACCGTATTGGACAACATCATGGTTCCGGCACAGCTGGCCGGGATGGGCAAGCGCGAAGCGCAGCGGCGGGCCGTCGAGCTGCTCGGCTCGCTGGACATCGACCGGCATGTCAATGCCTATCCGCAGCGGCTGTCCGGCGGGCAACGGCAGCGGGTGGCGATGGCCAGGGCCCTGATGAACGAGCCGGCGCTGCTGCTGGCCGATGAGCCGACCGGCGCCCTGGACTCGAGCTCGGCCGAGGACGTGCGCCAGCTGCTGCTGGAGCTGAACAGCGATGGCCAGACCATCCTGCTGGTCACCCACGACGTGCAGTTGGCCGCGAGCACCGCGCGCCGCACGATCGAGTTGGTGGACGGCGCGGTCGAGCGGGACGTGGTCAACACCGCCGGCGGCGCCACCGTCAACAGCTCGGCGGGAGCGGTCCGGTGAGCGCCCTGGGCAAGGTCGTACGTTCCGGCGTGGGCCGCCGTCGGGTCCAGTCCATCGTCATGGCCCTGACCACGTTCGCCGCGGTGACGTCCTCAGTACTCTCCCTCGGTCTGCTGACTGTCGTGCAGGCCCCGTTCGAGCACGCTTTCAGTGCCCGGAACGGGGCGCACCTGGCGGTCCAGTTCGACAGTTCGAAGGTCACGGCCGCGCAGGCCGCCGCCACCGCGCACGCCGCCGGCGTCACCGAGGCGGCCGGGCCGTACCCGGTCGCCGCCGCCCTGGACACAACCATCGGCACGGACTGCCCCAAGAACGATTTCGCCGGTACTGACAACCATCCGATCACCGTCACCACCCGGCCCGACCTGGGCAGCACCTCCGGGATGGACCAACTGGCGCTGACCCAGGGGCGCTGGCCGACGAGCCCGGACGAGATCGCCCTGCCGTGGCAGCACTATGCCACCGACTGCTTCGGCAGTTCAGTGGTGTTCTCCTCCCTGCCGGGCAAGCCGTCGTTCAAGGTCGTCGGCTTCGGCGGCTCGGTGACCGACAGCGCGACCGCCTTCGCCACCGCCGACGGTTTCGCGCGGCTCACCGCCGCCGGTGCCAAGTCCGACGAGCAGATGCTCTACCGGTTCGCCGAGGCCGGGACCGCCACCGACATCGCCACCGACAAGCAGGCGGTGGCCGCCGCCGCGCCGGCCGGTGCGGTCGAGGGCGGACAGTCGTACCTGACCACGGAGCAGCAGACGACCGGCAACGCCAAGGCCTACGTGCCGTTCCTGATCGGCTTCGGGATCCTCGGGCTGTTCATGTCGGTGCTGATCATCTCGATCGTGGTCAGCGGGGCTGTGGCCTCGGGAATCCGGCGCATCGGGATTCTGAAGTCGTTGGGCTTCACCCCTTCGCAGGTGGCCCGCGCCTACACCGCGCAGGCCATGATCCCGGCGACACTCGGCGTGGTGCTCGGCACGGTTTTCGGCAACCTCCTGGCTGTGCCGATCCTGGACGGGGCCACCAAGCAGCTCGGCGCGGCCCGTACCACGATTCCGTTGTGGGTCAGCGCCGTGGTATCGCTGGGCACCCTGCTGACCGTCGGCGTCACAGCTTTGATCCCGGCACTGCGAGCCGGCCGGATGTCGACGGTGCGGGCCCTGGTGGTCGGCCGCGCCCCCAAGGCCGGGGGCGGTCAGGCGGCGCAGCGTCTGGCCTCGCGGCTGCCGCTGCCCCGGGCCATGTCGCTGGGGCTGGCCCAGCCGTTCGCCCGGCCGGCCCGGGCCGTCCTGGTCGGTACGGCGGTGCTGTTCGGCGTGGTGAGTGCCACGTTCGCGGTGGGGCTGGGGACCGGGTTCAACAAGTACCTGGACGCCAGCACCTCAGGCTTCAACGTCGCGTCGGAGATCGCGATACCCACAGCCGACGTGGGCGTGCCCTGGGGTCTCTACGGCCCCAACGACCCGCGCACCCCGCACCTGGACGCCGCCAAGGTGGCCGCCGCGCTCGCCGGAATCCCGGGCACGAAGGCCGCGTTCGGCTGGGGCGAAAGCGGCGCGGCCATGGTCGGCGCTCCGCCCGGCGGCGAACCGCCGAAGGTGTTCACGGTCACCGGCGACTTCTCCTGGACGCACCTGGAGCTGGTGTCCGGCCGCTGGTACTCGGCGCCCGGCGAGGCCGTGGTCGGCGACAAGCTGGCCACGACGGCGGGGATCCACGTCGGTGACGACGTCACCGTGACGCAGCAGAACAAGCAACTGCCGCTGAAGGTCGTCGGCATCAACTTCGACACCAACCAGGGCGACTACACCGTCATGACGGATGCGGCCACCTTCACCGCCGCCGGTCTGCCCCCGCACATCGACCAGTTCAACGTCGAGCTGACCGACAACGTCAACGGATCGGACTGGTCCACCTCGGCCGCCGCCGCGCTGACCCCGCTGAACGCCTCGGTCCAGTCGAACTCGAGCTCGGGCAAAAACATCGTGGTGCTCACCATGAGCGCCCTGGTGGCCACGCTCACGCTGATGATGATCGCGGTCGCCGCGCTCGGGGTGCTGAGCATGGTGGTGCAGGACACCCGGGAGCGGGTCCATGACCTGGGGATCCTCAAGGCCCTCGGGATGACACCCAAGCAGACCATCGCGATGGTCCTGACCTCGGTGACACTCACCGGCCTGATCGCCGGGCTGATCGGGGTCCCGCTCGGGGTCGCGGTGGAGAAGGCGACGCTGAACCCGATGGGGAACGCGATCGGCCGACACCTGCCGCCGAACGTGACCCACACCTACACCGCCGGGCTGCTCATCCCCCTGCTGGCCGGCGGGATCGTGATCGCCCTGCTCGGGGCACTGCTGCCGGCCGGCTGGGCGGCCCGGTCGCGGACCGCCACCGCGCTGCGGACCGAGTAGGACCGAGCAGGACCGAGCAGAGCCGCTGGTCGCCGCGGCAAGAACGCCGATGCCGACCTCCCCCGGTTGACACCCTCGAGAGGTCGGCATTCCGGCGTTTCGCCTCAACACAGAGGCACTGGATGACGCGAGCAATGTGGACGGCGCATACGAGCCGGTTCGAAGTTCGGTAGCACTGCGTAGCGCCCTGCAGCGACCAGCCAACGCGATCCCTCGTCACTGCCCCGCACTTCTCGACTCATCTCATCCGTCGAAGCCCCCGCGTGTGCACTGGTTGTGAAATGATCTTCCATGCGGCCACTGTTTCCGCAGGCCAGAGGCATGTTCGATCAGAACTGCGACCTCTAAATCGCGGTTGCCGGTGCGGGCATGGAGCCTGTTCAGGGCCCCGTCGCGCTCTTCTCGGGCGCGGCGGGGCCCTGTCGGCGGGTGCGGCCGATCGGGTGGAAGTGGGGGGGTGTGCGTTGCGTCGGGGGAAGGACGGTCGGGCGGTCGGATGAACTTCCCAGATGCGCATTCACTTCCGGACCGGGCGGATCGCCTCGGTGCTGGCCCTGCTGGCCGGTTCGCTGCTCGGCAGCAGCGTGCTGGCGCCGCCGGCCCAGGCCGCGATCTCTTTCACCAAAACCGTCGACAAGGCGACCGCCTCCCCGGGGGAGAACGTCACCTACACCCTCCGGTACACCTGCTCCATCACCGAGTGCACCAACGGGCGGATCGCCGACACCCTGCCGTCGAACATGCAGTTCGTCGGCTGGACGCCCGACCCCTCGTCGGTGGACCAGGCCGCCTCCACCGTGCCCGCCGCGGGGGCGATGGGCGGCGCCATGGACATCAGGCTCAAGGACCTCAGTCCGGGCACCACCGCCACCATCACGGTGACGATGAAGTACCCGAACTTCACCACCCCCGACGGGGCGGCCTCCACCAACTCGGCCACCATGACGGCCACCGGTGAGCCCAGCCAGACCGCCTCCGCCGACACCAAGGCCCAGGTGCAGCCGCAGTACACGGTGACCAAGGGCATCCAGACCTCCAGCGGCGACGGGCGCACCGTCACCTACCAGTTCAGCGCCTGCGCCACCGACCTGGTGCCCAACGTCGACCTGGACACCAGCCGGCTGCTGGACACCCTGCCGCCCGGCGCCGTGGTGGACACCGGCCGCTCGCCCGGCTGGAGCCAGGTCGCGCCCGGCCCCAACACCTGGGGCTACGACATCGGGGAGTTCCGCTCCGGCAACGGCCGCGGCGGCTGCCGGCTGCCGGGCGTGCTGGTCGTCAACTACCCGGAGGCCGACTTCCCGGACGGGACGACCTCCGACAACACCGTGGACCTGTACGGCGACCCGATCGGGCCGGACGCCGAGCGCAAGCTCGACACCGCCGGCACCACCACCGGCCAGTTCCGGCCCCCGGCCACCGGTGTGATGGTGACCGCCAGCAAGGTGTGGCGCGACGGCGTCACCTCCGGTGACATCAACTCCTTCAGCCTGTCGGCCACCAACACCTCCGGCCCGGCCACCAGCCTGACCATGACCGACCCCGGCGCCGGCACCACCGACGGCCTGTACAACTGGCTCTTCCCGCAGTCCCTCCAGCTGGAGCCGTGGAACCCGACCAGCATCGGGCTCACCCTGCAGTACCGCCTCGACGGCGACCCGACCTGGCTGACCTTCAGCCCGTCCAGCCCGTTGGACGGCTCCAGCACCCGCCGGATCACCTTCGTCCAGGGCGCCGGCGACCCGGCCCGCGACGAGCTGGGCATCCCGGCCGGCCGCCGGCTCGACGGCCTCAGGTTCACCTGGGACGGCCCCATCCCGACCGGTTGGAGCCCGGGCAACTCGGTGCAGGTGATCGCCCAGGTCGTCACCCCCGGCCACGACGGGCGCCCGGCCCCCAGCCCGCTGACCAACTGTCTGGACACCACCGCCGGCGACGGCACCAGCACCTCCGCCGCCAACGCCTGCGCCTCGACCACCGTCACCGCCGCGACCAACCTCGGCGCGGCCAAGACCACCGTCGCCGGCGAGCTGTCCGCACCCGGCGGCATGGCGACCTTCCAGGTGATCCCGTACAACCGCAGCGGTCGCGACCTGACCCGCCCGCTCGTGCTGTACGACGTGCTCCCGGCCGGTGTCGTCTACGTCGAGGGCTCGGCCCGGCCCGACCCGGCCTACCCGGATGCCAAGGCCCCCCAGTCGATCACCGTCACCCCCGGCCCGGACGGCCGCCAGATCGTCCGGATGGAATGGCCGCCCGGCGCGCCCGACATGATGTACCTGCACGACGCGCTGGCCTACCGGATGCTCTTCGACGTCCAGGTCGCCAGCAGCATCCGCTCCGGCGAGCTGACCAACGACATCTACGTGACCGTCGACCGGCCGACCGCGCCGGTCGCCTGCATGTTCTCCGGCTCCGACAGCGGCGTCCCGGACCTGCTGGACCTCAACGGCAACGGCGACACCTCCGAGCTCATGTGCCACGACTCCTCCCGGATCCAGGTGGACGTGCCGAGCGTGCTGCGCTCGTACAAGGAGGTCATGGGCGACCTGGACGCCGACTACGTCAGCATCGGCAGCGCCACTCCCGGCGGCCGGATCTCCTACCGGATGACCGTCCGCAACGACTCGCCCGACCCGGTCACCGACTTCATCGCCTACGACAAGCTCCCCACCCCGGGCGACAACTACGTCCTCACCCAGGACGCTCCGCGCGGCAGTGCCTGGACGCCGTCGCTGAGCCAGCCGATCACCACCAGCGACCCGACCGTGGTGATCGAGTACACCACCGACCCCAACCCGTGCGTCGACGCCGCCCTGGTCAACCGGACCGGCTGCAACAGCAGCGCCACCTGGAGCAGCACCTTCCCCGGCCCGGGAACGGCCACCTGGTTCCGGGTCCGCCGCCCCGGCAGCCTGCCCTCCGGCGAGGCCTTCACCCTGACCTGGCCCATGGTCGCCTCGGTGGACGCCCCCGACGGTGAGTACGCCTGGAACAGCTTCGCCTTCACCGCCACCGACGCCGGCGGCCGCCAGCTGCTGCCCGCCGAGCCGGCCAAGGTCGGCGTCGCCGTCAAGCAGACCAAGCCCTCCGACAACGCGCTCGGCGACTTCGTCTGGCAGGACATGGACGGCTCCGGCATCCAGAAGCCCGGCGACCCGGGCATCGCCGGCGTCACGGTGAAGCTGCTCGACGGCAACGGCCAGCCCGTCCGCGACAAGAACGGCAAGCCGGTCACCACGGTGACCGACCAGAACGGCCACTACCTCTTCGACCACCTGCCCGACGGCAGCTACGCGGTGCAGTTCGACCTGTCCACCCTGCCCGACGGCGCCACCGTCACCAAGCGGGGCGTCGGCACCGATCCGGCCAAGGACTCGGACGCCGACCCGGCCACCGGCATCACCCAGACCGTCACGCTCAGCGGAGGGCAGCGCGACCTCGACCTCGACATGGGCGTGATCCTGCCGACCACCCCCACCGGGTCGCCGTCCCCGTCGCCGTCCCCTTCCCCGACCTCCTCCCCGTCGCCGACGTCCTCGCCGTCGCCGACGCCGTCGCCGACCGCGTCGACGTCTCCCTCGCCGACCGCGACCCCGTCCGGCAGTACGACCCCGACCGCCGGCCCGACCCACAGCGCGAGTCCGTCGGCGAGCGGCGGGACGCTGCCCAACACCGGCGGCTCGGCGCCCGACGCGTTGATCTCAGCCCTCGGCGCCCTCGCCGTCCTGGGCGGTGTGGCGCTGTGCGCGATGGTCTACCGCCGACCCGGACGACACAGCTGACACCGACGACGGGCAACTGAACACCCGACCGACACCAGTGGCGCCGCCCCCAGCGGCGCCACTGGCGCGTTGTCGGAGGCGGGCAGGCAGGCGGGCAGGGCTGGAACCGGGGGCTCGGGCTGCGGGAGTTCACCCGGGGAAGGCCTACGGGCGCTCCGGGGTGAGCGCCAGGACGGCGAGGTCGTCGGCGAGCAGGCCGGCGTACTCGTGGACGTCCTGGGCCAGGAAGGAGACCAGCCGGTCGGGCGAGGTGGTGCCGAGGGCGGCCAGCCGGGGGGCCAGCGGGTAGAAGGCGCCGGTGGCGTCGCGGGCCTCGCTCACGCCGTCGGTGTAGAGCAGGACGGTGTGGCCCGGGGGCAGGGCGACGGCGGTCGGCTTGCCGCGCTCGTCGGGGGGCCCGAGGTGGGCGAGGCCGAGCGGGAGCTCGTCCGCGCAGGACACCGGGGTGATGGTGTGCTCGGCGAGCAGCAGCGGGGTGGTGTGGCCCCGGTTGACGATCTCCACGCAGTCGGAGCCCGGCCGGTACTGCAGCAGGACGGCGGTGACGAACAGCTCGTCGTCGCCCCGGTCGGCGGCGTCGCGCAGGACGGCACGGTCCAGCTGGTCGGCGAGGTCGACCAGGTCGGGGGTGTCGTGTGCGGTCGCCCGGAAGGCGCCGAGCACGTCGGCCACCGTACGGACGGCGCCGAGGCCCTTGCCGCGGACGTCGCCGAGCAGCACCCGGACGCCGAAGCGGGTGTCGCACACCTCGTACAGGTCCCCGCCGACCAGGACCTCGGCCTGGGCCGGGCGGTAGAGGCCGGCCACCCGCAGGCCGCCCGCCCGCTCGGGCACCGGGCGCAGCACGGTGCGCTGCAGGGTCTCGGCGACGGTACGGGCGTGCAGCAGGGTGCGGTTCTGCCGGGTCCGCTGCCAGGACAGGGCGGTGCCCATCACCCCGGAGAGCAGCGTGGCGATGTAGACCCAGACGTGGTGCTGCTCGTTGATGTGGCCCGCCCGCACGGCCAGCACCAGTTGCAGCGCCAGGGCGCCGACCGTGGTGGTGGCGGTCAGCGCCGGGCCGTAGCTGAACGCCGCCACCACGGGCAGCGCGGTCAGCAGGAAGCCGGCCGCGACCGCGTCCGGGACGATCGCCTCGGCGGCCAGGTCGAGCAGCAACAGGAGCACCGGCAGCCAGGGCACCCAGCGCGGTGCCCGGGGTTCCACGGCCGCCGGATGCTCCGGGCGGGGTGCTACGGGCACGGTGGAGTCCTCCTGCCCGACCGGTCCGGTATGACCGGTTCGTCCCTCCATGCTCTCCTACGGAGGACCCGGCCACGAATGGCCGAACGTCCCGGTTTCCGGGGCCGACCGGGCCCGGAAGCGGGGCGTCAGGGCCGGTCGACGGACGGTGACGGAACCCGCCCCGCCCCGGCCGACGGGCGGGCGGGTCGGTGGGCGGTCAGCGGCGAGACGGTCGTCAGCGGACGATCACCGGCAGGGTCTCGAAGCCGCGCAGGACCAGGCGGTCCCGCCGGACCGGCACGCCGCCTTGGGCCAGCCGGGGGAAGCGGTCGAGCAGGGCGGGCACCGCGACCTCGGCCTCCAGCCGGGCCAGCTGGGCGCCCAGGCAGTAGTGCGGGCCGCCGCCGAAGCTCAGCGGCTGGCTGTCCCGCCGGGTCGGGTCGAACACCTCCGGGCGGTCGTACCGGGCCGGGTCGTGGTTGGCCGCGCCGAGCAGCAGAAGCGCCACGTTGCCGACCGGCACGGGCAGCCCGTCGACGGCCAGCCCCTCGGCCAGCGCCACCCGGGAGGTGAGCTGGACCGGGGAGTCGAAGCGCAGCACCTCGTCGGTGAAGCCTGCCGGGGTGATCGCGCCGCTGCGCAGCCCGGCGGCCGCCTCCGGGTGGCGGAACAGCAGGGCCAGGCCGTTGCCGAGCAGGTTGGTGGTGGTCTCGAAGCCGGCCACCAGCAGCAGCACCAGGTTGGCCAGCAGCTCTCGGGCGGGCAGCCGCTCCGGGTCGTCGGCGGCGATCCGGGCCAGGTCGGTGACCAGGTCGTCCTGCGGGCGGGCGAGGCGCTCGGCGGCCAGCTCGGTGAAGTAGCCGGCCAGTTCGTCGGCGGCCTGGTCAGCCTTGGTGAGCTCGGAGCGGTCGTCGATGAACTCCAGGGCGACGGTGAGGTCGGAGGCGAGGTCGCGGAAGCGGTAGCGGTCCCGCGCGGGGACGCCGAGCAGTTCGCAGATCACCCCGACCGGCAGCCGGAAGGCGAAGGCGTCCATGAAGTCCACCGGCGAGCCGTCGGCGCCCTGCTCGGCCATCTCGTCCAGCAGCCCGGCGACCGCCGCCTCCACCGCCGGGCGCAGCGCGGCCACCCGACGGGCGGTGAAGACCGAGGCGATCAGCGAGCGGACCCGGGGGTGGTCGGGCGCGTTGCGCTGCAGGATCGAGCGGCCGAACAGCGCCATCGACGGGTGCTCGGCGAATTCCGGGGTCAGCTCGGCCATCATGTCGGCGGTCGCGACGGCGAAGGCGGGGGTGCGCAGCACCTTGTCGGCCGCGGTGTGTCCGGTCACCAGGAAGGTGTCCGGCCCGGCGGGCACCGCCGCGCCCAGCGCATGTGCCCGCGCGTACAGCGGGTACGGGTCGGCCCGGCCCTCGCTGGTCAGCAGTTCCTCGATGATCGCCGCGCCGTCCATCCGGTGCTCCCCTCCCAGAGGCCACGTTCCTGCTGCGTGAACCACCGGAGGGTGCAGCGGAGTTCCCGTCCGGCGGGGGTACCGGGCCGGGCCGGGGGCTCGCCCGGCGTCGGCCCGGGTGCGCGTCCGGCGGGGGCGCCGGGCCGGGCGGGTTGGCGCCCGGCCGTCGGGCGGCTCGGTAGGGTTGCCGATATGGAGATCTGGATCAACCCGCGCTGCGGCAAGTGTCGGTCGGCGCTCGGCGCGCTGGAGGCCGTCGGGGCCGAGTACACCGTGCGGCGCTACCTGGAGGACCCGCCGACCTCGGCCGAGCTGGAGCAGGTACTGGAGCGGCTGGGCCTGGAGCCGTGGGACATCACCCGCATCGACGAGCAGGTCGCCAAGGACCTGGGGATGCGGAAGTGGACCCGGGAGCCGGCGGACCGGGATCGCTGGATCGCGGCGATGGCCGAGCACCCGATCCTGATCCAGCGCCCGATCATCACCGCGGACGACGGCCACGCCGTCGTGGCCCGGACCCCCGAGGCGGTCAAGTCCGTCCTGCCGTAGCAGCGCCGCGTCCGGAGCCTCCGACGTGTCCGAGACGTCCGGGGCCGGTCAGTGCAGTTGGATCCGCTGCACCGGCCGGCCCGGGTGCCAGTTGAGGACCCACAGGTGGCCCTCCCCCACGGCGGTGTGCACCACCTGCTCCAGGTCCAGCCGGAAGGCGTGAAAGGCGGTCGGCGGCGGCTCGGGCAGATCGGCCGCGTAGGCGGACAGTTCGGCCTCGTCGGTGATCTCGACCGCGCGGCCGGAGACCTTGGAGTCCCCGCCGGCCATCGTCTCGTCCCCCGGGTGGGCGTGCAGCGCGAAGCGGGCGTCCCGCTGGAGGTCGCGCGCCTTGGCCGAGCCGTACATCGACCCGAGCATCAGGTCGGCGCCGACGAAGCCGACCTCCGTACCGCTCACCCGGGGCGAACCGTCCTTGCGCAGCGTCGCCAGGACGTGGTGCTTCTCGGCTTCGAACCGGGCCCGCACGAGGGGGGCCAGCTCGGGTGCCTGCTGCTCGAAATCCTGCCAGGTGACCATCGCGCCAGTCTGGCACCGGGCACCGACAACCGCCGGGCGCCAGGGGCGACCTCCGGGTGTCAGGGGCCGGTGCCAGACTGGCGGGGTGACCACCACGACCACGTACATCGCGTTCCTGCGGGCGATCAACGTCGGCGGCCGGACGGTGCGGATGGAGCGACTGCGGGCGCTCTTCGCCGAGTTGGGGCTCGGGGGCGTGCGCTCCTACATCCAGAGCGGCAACGTCTTCTTCACCACCGACGAGCCGGACCGCGCCGCCCTCACCCGGCGCATCGAGGAGCACCTGGAGCGGTCCCTCGGCTACCCGGTGCCCGCGCTGCTGCGGACGGTCGACGAGGTGGCCGCGCTGCTGGCCGCCGAGCCGTTCAAGGGCGTCGAGGTGACGCCCGACGTCCGGCTGGTCGTGGCCTTCCTCTCCGAGCCGCTGCCCGCCGACCTCGCCGTCCCCCGTCTCTCGCCGAAGGGCGACCACGAGGTGGTCGGCGCCGACCCGGGCGCCGCGTACGTGGTGGTCCACCTGCGGGACGGCAAGTGGGTCACCGGGGAACTGTTCGGCAAGGCCTACCGAGGTGCGGTCACCTCCCGGTTCCTGCACACCACCGAGAAGATCCTGGCGGCCGCCCGGAAGGGCTGACCCCCTGCCCCCCCGCTCTGCCCACCCCGGCACCCAGGCACCCGGCCGCCCGGAACCGCGGTGGCGCACCGGGCGTCTGGAGTGCAGTGACGTACTCACCGTGCGCCGGCACCCGGCGTGATCTGGACAGTCCGAGCCGGCCGAGCCGACAATCGGGCCATGACGTCTCCTGAGTTCCGCACCGGCGCCGTCCGGCCCTCCGGCGCGGTCCGTCCCTCGGACGCCGAACGGGACCAGGCGCTCGGGGTGCTCAAGGACGGAGCGGGCAGCGGACGGCTGTCGCACGACACCTTCCTCGGCCGGATGGAGATCGTCCTGCACGCCACCAGCCGGGGCGAGTTGGACGAGGCGATGACCGGGCTGCCGACCGGGAGCCCGGTCGAGCGCTTCCTGTTGCGGACGGTCGGCCGGGTCTCCGCGTTCGGAGACCGGCTGCGCCGGGCCTGGCGCACCGAACGGCTGCCCGGGCTGAGCCTGCCGGAGACCGGGGCAGGGCAGTTGACGATCGGTCGGTTTCCCGGCTCGGGGCTGCGGCTGCACGACGCCTCGGTCTCCCGACGGCACGCCGAACTGCGGCGCGAGGGCGGCGGCTGGGTGCTGTACGACCTGGGCTCGACCAACGGCACGCATGTGAACGGGCGCCGGATCGCGGGCGGGGTGCGGGTCCGGCCGGGCGACCAGGTCCGGTTCGGGAACCTGGAGTTCCGGCTCGCCTCTGACTGAGCCGCACCCCCGGCCGGTCGGTACGGCCTGAGCGGGCGCCGGGGAGGCGTCGGGCGGGCGGGCAGGCAGGCGGGCGGGCGGTGTCAGCCGTGGGTGACGTGCAGTTCGGCGTAGCGGTCGCCCTTGTCCGCCTTGCGCAGGGTGACCTTCGCCGTGCCGACGGCGGTCTCGGTGTCCTTGCCGACGGTCTTCCGTTCGTCGCCGACCGCCACCTCGACCGTGCTGTCGGTGATGTGGCCGACCGTCATCTTCACGGTGCGGTCGCCGCCGAAGACCTGGAGGGCCTTGAAGGCGTCGGTGCCGTCGGTGCGGACGACGACGTCGCAGCTGTCGTCGTCGAGGCAGAGCGCGACACCGCCGTCGCAGGCGGTCAGTCCGGCGCCGAGGGCCAGGACGGCGCCGGCGGCGAGGAGCGCCCGGCGGTGGACGGCGGGCCCGAAACGGCGCCGGGCAGGGGTTCGGTGGGAGTTCGGGGTGCTCGCTGTGGTCATGGCGTCGACGGTAGGCGCCCGGACGCGCCCCGCCATCGGCCGTCGGCGGTACGCACCCCCTGGCCGGCCCCGGAGCGCCCGAACAGCCGCAACCCCGAGGGTGATGGGTCCAATCCCCTAGGGGGCGAGGGGAGTTGGAACTGCGGGTAGCGGATTCCGGAGAGGCTCGGCATATGCCTCAGGGGTATGCCACGCGCGTAGATCGACGGGCCGCGAAAAGGACCGGCGGTCAGTCGGCGACACCGCCCAGGTCGCTGCCCAGCGCACCGGCCGGGCCCCACAGCGGCGCCATGCAGCGCTGGTAGGTGGCCTGCCAGTGCGGCCAGTTGCGGGCCACGTCGTCGTCGCACTCGGCCAACAGCCGCTCCACCAGCGCCGGTTCCACGCCCTCCAGCAGCCAGGCCAGCGCGTCCGCCGTCCCCGGGCCGTCCGCCGAGCGCAGCAGGTCCATCAGCTCGCCCAGGCCGCCGAGCCGGGAGCCCTCCGGGACCACCCGCTCCATCCGGGGCAGCAACTGGCGCTCCTCGATCCGCAGGTGCGTCTCCAGCCGGGCCGCCAGGTCCTCCATCGCGTACGCCACCGGCCAGGCGCTGCCGGTGTCCCGGCTGGCGATCCGCACCAGCGTGGTGACCCGGGTGAACGAGTGGTCGAGGTTGTGGTGGTCCGCCTCCAGCCAGTTGAGCAGCAGCCGCAGCTCGGGGGCGAAGCGGCGCACGATCGGCCAGATCCGGCTGTCCTGCTGCTCGTGGTGGCAGGTCAGCATCGCGGTCACGAAGCTCCAGTGCCGCAGCAGCGCCTCGCCGGCGTCGTCCTCGCCGGGCTGGAGCAGCCGCAGGGCGTTGGGCAGCCGGGCGAGGTCCCGGCGCAGCGCGGCGTGCACCAGCCGCAGTCCGGCGAAGCGGGCCGTCACCGGCTCCTCACCGACGGCCCGCACGGGCACGGCCGCGCCCCGGGTGTCGACCCCGGACGCCGCCTGCTCGGGCACGGAGGGGGACGGCTGGGGCAGTAGATGGATCGGCATGGGACTCTCTTCACGACGTCGTGGGGCGGGCGGGGCCAGCCGGTGGAGCGGCCCCATCCAAGGTGCTCACAGTCGATCAAAAGTGAATCAATGTCCGATTGACGCGCAGGTCACAGGCATGCGCGCGGGGGAAACGGCGCTGCGCGGGAGCCGCCCCGCGCTCGCCCGCCCGGCCTCCGGACGCTGCCGGAACGCGCGGGGGGGGCGGGGGCGCTGGGGGGGCGCGAGAGCCGGGGGGGGTGTGG